>CAYPUM010000062.1:0-12503 GCA_964413545.1 uncultured Roseibacillus sp.
CCGGCTTTACATCTTTGAACTGCACGTTCACACCGCGGGACGCGGCGCGAGCTTCCCGGAAAGCCTGGGCGAAGATGGCCTGACAAGGACGGCATGATGGGTTAGTTGTCCCGGCCCGGAGGGAGAGTTGCCATGAGAAACGATGACGTGAAGGACTGCCAGAGAGCCCGGACCAGGCGGCCGGATGGCCTGCGATGGCGGGGGCCGGCGAGGAATCCGAGCTTGTTGCTCGTGCTGGCAGGAGCGACGTGTTTTGCGGCGGGGGTTCGGGAGTTTGAGTTGGAGGTCGAGGGGGCGGAAGACAAGATCGTGGTGTCTTTGCCGGCGAATCACTCCGCGGGCGGGAAGTTTCCGGCGGTTTTCTATTATCATGGCACGAGCGGGCGGCCGTCGACGTCGCTGATCCGGGCGCATGCCGGGGACGAGGACTGGATCGTGGCGGGGATGGCCTACGCCAGGCGGGGAGTATTCCAACTGACCCCGGCCGGGATGGACGCGGAGATTCGGATCCTGCGAGCCGTGCGGGATCAACTGCGCGAGCGGGCCGGGCTGGACCCGGGACGGGTCTACGTATCGGGGTTCAGCAAGGGCGGATGGGTGAGCGGGCTGCTCCTGCAAAGGGAACGGAGCCTTGCGGGGGCCGCCATCATGGGCGCGGGTCACATGCACAAGCTCGAGGCCGTGCCGAAGCCGTTCAGAAAGAAGGTTCCGGTGTTCGTGGCGGTGGGGCGCCTTGACAGCAATTACACGTTTGCGCTCCGGGCCAAGGTGTTCTTTCACAAGCTCGGAGCGAGGGTCGAGATGGAGACTTGGCGCGGGATCGCACACAGCTTTCCCAAGTATGGATCGAAGGGCCTGCGGGAATGGTTCGAGTTGCAGCGCGGGGTGTCGCCCGACCGGAAGGAACTCGAAGGCGAGTTGAGCGCGATCCTTGACCTCGAGGGGTTCGAGAAATGGTGGGCGCTGATCGAGTTTCGCGAGCGGCCGTTCGTGCGGGCCACCGAGGGACTGGCGGACAAGATCGACCGCCTTCGTGAGGAGGTTGAACAGGACCCGGCGACCGCGCGGGAAGGGCGAATCCTGAAAGAGAGCCGCCGGCTCCTCCGCCGGGAGATCGGAATGAAGACGATCGAGGACCTCGAGAAGATCTGTGCCGGATACGAGCGCATCGTGAAGGGTGCGCCGAAGAGCCCGCAGGGCGAGGCCGCCAAGAACGACCACCAGCGCGTCGCGAAGAACCTCGAGATGGCCCGGGAACAACAGGCCGAAATGGAACGCCGCCGGAAGGAACTCGAAGTCGACGACAAGATCGAACGGCGCGGAATTCCCTTGAACCCGTTGATCCGGTGAGAGAGAAGAAGCGACTCACCATGAAGAGCTATCGAAAGGAACTCTGGTTCGAGACGCCCTCGCGGCGGGCGTTCATCAACATCACCCCCGAGGTTGAAGCGTGCCTGCAGGAGAGCGGGGTCCGGGAGGGATTGGTCCTTGTAAACGCCATGCACATCACCGCCTCGGTCTTCATCAACGACGACGAAAGCGGGCTTCACGCGGACTACGAGAAGTGGCTCGAGGAACTCGCCCCGCACGCCCCGGTAAGCCAGTATGCCCACAACCGGACCGGGGAGGACAATGCCGATGCTCACCTGAAGCGGCAGGTCATGGGGCGCGAGGTGGTGGTGGCAGTCACTGACGGACAACTCGATTTCGGAACATGGGAGCGCATCTTCTACGGCGAGTTTGACGGGCGACGGCGGAAACGCGTGCTGGTGAAGATCATCGGGGAGTAGGGGAACGCGGGAGGGGCCTCACACGAAGGCACGATGGGGTTTGATTTGTGAGGATGGTTTTGGCAGGGCAGGGCGTCCGGGGCAGGACTCGTCCTGATCCCCCAAGGCGTATTCCCGGTTTGCGACGGGCAAGCTGCGGCGCTTGCCACCGTGCTCCACACGGGGGCGGATCGGGTGCGTCCGGCATGCGCTGCTTGGCATCGGGCCGGGGGCTGATTAGGGTTCGGGCATGGTGCACGGGGCTGAGATCACGATTGCGACGAAGGGGTTTTCCGACATTCACGACATCACGGGCCGGGTTGAGGGGGTGATTGGGGAGAGCGGGGCGAGGTCGGGGCTGGTGGGGGTGACGGCGGTGGGGTCGACGGCCTCGGTGACGACGATCGAGTTTGAGCCGGCGTTGGTGCAGGATTTTCAGAACAAGCTTGAAGAGTTTGCGTCCCGGACATGGGAGAGCCTGCACTCGAAGACGTGGGGCGACGACAACGGGTTTTCGCATGTGCGCGCCTCGATGATGGGCCCGGGGGTTTGCCTGCCGTTCCGGGACGGGGCGCTCATCCTCGGGACATGGCAGCAGGTGGTGGTGATCGATCACGACAACCGGCCGCGGCAGCGCAGGGTGTACGTGCAGGTAATCGGGGAGTAGGACGGGCGGAGTTCAGGAAGTCATTTTTCGGGTTTGCCGGGCCGAGGGCTGAACCGGTAGAGGTAGTTCATGAGCGGAGGTGCGGAGTCGGGGGGGGCGGACCGCCGGGTGTTCCTCGGGTGGGATCGGCCGTTTATCGAGGTGGTGGCGGAGTGGCTGCTCGAGCGGCGGGCGGAATTGCCCGGGATGCTGGTGGTGGTTCCGACGGCGCAAAGCGGGCGGCGGCTGCGGGAGCGGTTGGCGGAAGGCGGGGGAATCCTTGGGCCGCGGGTGGTGACGCCTTCGTGGTTCATCGAGGCCGAGGCGGCGGCGCCGGACGAGGTGGAATTGGCGGCGTGGGTTGAAGTGCTGGAAGCGTTGCCGGATTGGCGGCCCTACGCGGATGCGTTTCCGCGACCGCCGGGCGAAGGGGAAGTCCGGGGATGGGCGGTGGCGCTGGGGAAGTCGCTGGCGGGGCTGCGACGGATGTTGCAGGAGGCCGGGTTGATGATCGCGTCGGCGGCGGCACGGATGGTGGGCACGGTCGAGGAGGGGCGTTGGGCGGCTCTGGCGCGGCTCGAGGGGCTGGTGGAGAAGCAATTGGACGGCTGGGGGTTTCGGAGCAAGAACGCGGTCATGGCGAGAGATGGTTTCACCTTGCCGCCGACGGTGCGGGAGGTGGTGGTGGCCGGGGTGACCGACGCCTGGCCGGTGGTCGTGAAGCGCTGGGCGGACTTCGAGGCGCCGGTGCGGGTGCTGGTCGGAGGTCCCCCCGAGGCCGGCGTGGATGAATGGGGAAGACCGATCGAGGAGGTTTGGGGGGAGTGTGAACTGCCATGGCCGGAGGGAGAAGCCGGATCGGTGCAGGTGGCCGCCGACCCGCGACAGCAGGCGGAGTTGATGACGGAGGCGGTGGCGGCACGGGGATCCGCCTCGGACGAGGTGGCGTTGGGGGCGGCCGACGAGGAGGTGGCGGCGGAGGCGGTGCGGGCCTTCGGAAGGCGGGGGTGGGTGGTCTTTGATCCCGCGGGCGCGGGATCGGTTCCGGGGCTGGGGCGGTGGTTGGGATTGTGGCGGGCGTGGCTGGCGGAGCCGCGGCTGGGGACGGCGGCGGACCTCCTTGCGCGAAGCGAGACGGGCGTGCTGGTGAAGGGGAGACGGGCCCAGAAGGCTTGGGCCCTCACGAAGGCGCGCGACGAGTGGTTGGCCGATCGAACCGGCGACGTGCGCCGGTTGCTGGAAGGCGGGCTTCTGCGCGAAACCGAACGGGAAGGGATGCAGGAATTGTCAGAGGCGCTGGGTGCCTTGGAAGGGTGGCGGGAGCAGTTTTTGCGGGAGGGATTCATACGGGGGATGGAGCGTCTGACGCCGCTGCTGGCGCGGACGTCGGACCGGGCCGGGGAGGAGGCCGGGATGGTCATGGAGTTCGTTGAGGCGGTGCGGAGCGTGGCCGGCGTGGTCGACCGGGAGGCGGGGTTCTGGCTGGACATTCTGTCGTCGAGTTTGCCGATGCGGCGCGGGGCGGCGCCGGACGGGCGGGTTCTTGATGTTCCCGGCTGGCTGGAGCTGCCGTTCGAGGGGGGGCGGCACCTTGTGGTGGGCGGGATGAATGAAGGCAGGGTTCCGGGGCGCGGCGGTGGCGAGCCATGGCTGAGCGAATCCGCGCGGCGAGAGTTGGGTCTGATGACAGACGGCCGGCGGGCCGCGCGGGACGCCTTTCTCATGCGCGGCATGGTCGAGGCGCGGCGGAACGGGGGATGGGTCGATGTGATCTGCGGCAAGACGAGCGCGAGCGGCGACAATCTGCTGCCGTCGCGGCTCCTGTTGGCGGCGGATCGCGACGAACTGCCGGGACGGGTGACGACGCTCTTCAGGAAGACGGAACCGCCCGACGCGGCTTTGCATTGGGCGGCGGACTGGACCTGGCGGCCGCCGCCGGCGCCGCAACCGGCATCGTTGTCGGTGACCGCCTTCCGGGACTACCTTGCCTGCCCGCTGCGGTTCTATCTGAAGCACCTTGCGGGGATGTTCGGCACCGAGGCGGAGCGCGGGGAGTGGGATGCGCGCGACTTCGGCACGGTGGCGCATGCGGTGCTGGAGCGCTGGGGACGGGACGAGGAGGCCCGCGACTACTCGAAGACGAAGGCGATCGGAGAATGGCTTGAACGGGCCATGGGTGAGGTCGTCGAGGAGTGGTTCGGGGAGCGCCTCCCGCTGGCGGTCGGGATCCAGCGCGAAGTCCTGCGCCAACGGTTGTGGTGGTTCGCGCGGGCGCAGGCCTGCGAGCGGGCCGAAGGCTGGATGGTGCGCGAAGTCGAGAAGAAGATCACCCTCGACATCGGCGGCATCGAGGTGCGCGGCAAGGTGGACCGCATCGACGAGCACAAGGACGGTCGCTGGCGGGTGCTCGATTACAAGACGGGGAACATCAGGTCGGCGGAAGGCGAACACCGCACCCGGATCACGAAGGCGACCCGCATGCCGGTCCACCTCGAAGGCGACGAGCGTTTGGTGGCGCGGCGAACGGACGGGAAGGGGAGGGAACTGCTGATGGTGTGGCGCAACCTGCAGCTTCCGCTCTACGCGGCGGCGGAGACGGGGCGGGCGCCGGAGGCGGGGTACTTTCTGCTGGGGTCCACCGAGTCCGGGGTGCGGGTGGAATGCTGGGAGGGCTTCGAGGCGGCGGATCGCGAGGATGCCGTGAACTGCGCCGCGATGGTGGCGGAGGGGGTTCTCGCGGGCAGGTTCTGGCCGCCGGCGGAACGGGTGGCGTGGGATGACTTCGCGGAACTGGGAATGGGGCGAAGCCTCGAAGAGACGATGGAGCGACCGGAGGGAGGGCAGGCATGATGATCCTCGATAAGAACCTGATGATCCTTGCCTCGGCGGGCTCGGGGAAGACCTATCAACTGAGCAACCGCGTCATCGGGTTGACGGCTTTGGGGGCGGACCCGCGGGCCGTTGCGGCCCTGACCTTCACGCGCAAGGCGGCGGGGGAGTTTGCGGACGAGATTCTCTCGAAGCTGGCGCAGGCGGCGGGGGAGGAAGGGGCGGCGGCCCGGCTGCGGGAGGAGACGGGCGTCTCGGATGCGGACTTCGCGGAGACCCTGCAACGAGTGGTGAGGGCCCTCCCCGAGATGACGCTCGGCACGCTGGACGGATTTTTCACGCGGGTAGTACGAGGGTTCCAGTATGAGCTGGGCCTGACCGGGGGGGCGTTCGCGCTGCTGGAAGGGGCGGCGCAGGCGGCGGCGGTGGACGAGATCCTTGCAGGCATTCTGCGCGACGCGCTGGGAGGGGAGGAGGGGGAGGAGTTTCTGCACGCCTTTCGCCGGGCGACCGCGGGCCGGGAGGAGCGACGGATCGTCGACCTGCTGCGGGAATTCGTCGCGACATGGCACGCCTTGTGGCGCGACGGGGTTCCGGAAGCCGAGTGGGGGCCGGCGGTCCTGTTGGGAGAGGGCGAGCCGGAGACGTGGGGGGCCGCCAAGGGGCGTCTTCTCGGGCCGTTGCGGCAGGCCCTTGACGGCGTGACGTGGACCGACAAGCGGCAGCGGGGGGCTTTCGAGAAGGTGCTCGATGCGATGGAAGAACACACCACCGGGAGCGGCGTGCTGGGGAAGGCGCCATCGTTGTTCGGGCGGATCGTGGAGGCGGCGGCGGGCTCGTCCGGGGAACTGGCTCTGACGTATCAGAAGCCGTTCACGGTGGCGGGCCGGGCGGCGGATCTCCTGCGGGAGGCGGTGCGGGCGGCGGCTTGCGCGGAGCTGGCGGCGGCCCTTGATCGCACGCGCGCGATCTGTGAGATCGTGAAGGTCTTTGATGCCGCCTGCGAGCGGCGCTTGCGGCGGCGGGGGATGCTGGGGTTCGACGACGTGAAGCGCCTGATGGGCCAGTGGGTGAGCGGCGAGGAAGCGCGCCTGCGGCGGGAGGCGGTCGATTTCCGGCTCGACGCGCGCTATCAGCACTGGTTGCTGGACGAGTTTCAGGACACGAGCCGGGCGGAATGGGTGGGGATCGAGCCGCTGCTGGACGAGGCGGCGAGCGGGGAGGAATCGAGCCTCTTCATCGTGGGGGACAAGAAGCAGGCGATCTACGGCTGGCGGGGCGGCGAGGTGGCCTTGTTTGACGAGGCCCGGGCACGGTATGGAAGGGGGATGCGGGTCGAGACGATGCCGGTCTCGTGGCGTGCCTGCCCGCAGGTGCTCGATCTGGTGAACCAGGTTTGCGGGGATCGCGAGACGATGGCGGGGCTGTTTGGAGAGGAAGCGGCGGCGCGATGGGAGTGGGAGGAACACGAGGCGGCGCCGCCCCGGCAGGCGGATGATCAGCGGGGCGAGGCCCGGGTGGAAACGGTCGAGGGTCAGCGCGAGGAACGCCTTGCCCGCATGGTGGAAGTGATGCGGGAGCTGGGGGTGGGACAGCGGGAAATGACCTGCGGGGTGCTGGTCCGGACCAACTCGGAGTTGCGGCTGGCGGCGGACGGTCTGCGTTCCGCGGGCTACGAGGTGATTGAAGAAGGCCGGCGCCGGCCGTGTGGGGACAACGGTCCGGGGCTCGCCCTGAGGTGTCTGGTGCATTGGCTGGCTTATCCCGCGGACCGTCATGCATGGGGCGTGGTCGGGATGTCACCCTTCGGGACGTTGTTGACGGAACGGTATGGAGACGCGTGGCAGGCGGCTTGGGAGGGACTCCTTGAGGAAGCGCGGCTTGACGGGTTGGCAGGCATGGCGGAGGGGATGGTGGAACCGTTCTGGCCGGAGTGGTCGGAGTTCGGGCGGCGGCGGGCGGGGGACGTGATTGCGGCCCTTGCCGGGATCGATGCGCTTGGCGGCACGGTGCGGGAGGCGGCGCGGCTGCTTCCGGAGATCGAGGTGGCGCAGGCGCCCGGCGTGGCCGCGGTGCAAGTCATGACGATTCACAAGGCGAAAGGGTTGGGATTCGACGTGGTGATGCTGCCCGAGATCTCCGACGAGCAGGTTCCGAAGCGGGGGCACTTCGACAAGGCGGACGGGGAAGGATGGCTGAGCGAGATGCCGGCCGACTGGGCCCGGGACCTGACCCCGGAACTGGTCGAGGCCGAATCGAGGTGGCGGGTCCGGGAGCGTTACGAATCCTTCTGCGTCCTCTACGTGGCGCTGACGCGGGCCCGGCGGGGGGTTTACGTGTTTCTGCCCGCTCCACCGAAGAGCCGCAAGGCGGGAACGCGGTGGGCCTCGCTGGCGGAGTGGGTCTCGCAGTCGTGCGGGTTGCGGGAGGATCCGGCCGCGACGTGGTCCTCGGGCCGCCGTGACTGGGCGGATCTCGTGCCGGCCGCGGCGGAGCGCCCCCGGAAGCCGTCGGAGGCTCCGTTGGGCGCGGCCCGCCCGCGACGCGCCCGGCTTTCGCCCTCCGCCGCGAAAGGGAAGGAGGCCGCGGCGGCCGCGACGGGTTCGGCGGCGGGAAGGAGCTTCGGCAGCGAGGTGCACCGCCTCTTCGAGAGGGTCCGCTGGGTGGACGACGGACTCGATCATCTCGGGAGCGGACCGGCCGCCGATCTGGTTCGCGCCTGCCTTGCAACGGACGAGATCGTCGCGCTTTTCGAGGAGCGCGAGGGCCTCGAGGTTCTGCGCGAGGTGCCGCTCGAAATCATCCTCGACGGGAAATGGATGAGCGGGGTGGTGGACCGGTTGCACGTCTTCCGCGATTCAGGCGGCGCCGTCGTCCGGTGCGAGGTCATCGACTTCAAGACCGACCGGGTCGAGTCGGGTGAGGAACTTGTCGAGCGCTACCGCGGCCAGACGGCCGCCTACCGCAGGGCGGTCGGACGGATCCTCGACTTGCCGGAAGCCAGTGTGAGCTGCCTGCTGGTGTCGACGGGCCTGAAGAAGATCTTCGGCTGTTAGGCGGACTTGGCGGATTCGCCGCGACTCGGGTTGTGCGTCCCGGATTTCGATGCGCCCGCACCAGGAATTGGGACGGGCGGATGGGGGTGTGGTGGGTCGGCAAGGTTGATCGGCGGACCGGGGCCGGTCCACCCTACCCGGTGTGGATGTGACGCATGGTGAGCGAGCCTCAAACCGGAGGACACCGGTGCTGATTTCGGCGGGTCACGCCGACAGAAACTCCAGCAGAGTGTCGGGCGTGACGATGGTAGTCTTCGCGTCGGGATAGGCGTCGGTGAAGGCTTTCGGAATCCGCGTTCCGCGGGCCCGGCGCTTGATCTCCGCGCCCAGCAGCCGTCCGTCGCCCTCCTCGACGTAGTCGACCTCCTGCTGCTGGTGGGTGCGCCAGAAGTAGGAGGTGAAGTCCCGCCGGGCGTTCTGCAGCGCCTTGATGCGCTCCACGATCACGAAGTTCTCCCAGAGGGCGCCGGCGTCGGTGCGCATCTCGACCGGGTTCAGGTTGTTGATCAGGGCGTTGCGGATCCCCACGTCCCAGAAATACACCTTGCGCATTTTTTTCAACTCGTTGCGCAGGTTGCGGCTGAAGGGCATGAGCCGGAACACCACAAAAGCCTGCTCGAGCACTTCGAGGTAGTTCCCGACCGTCACCTTGTCCACCCCGAGCATCGAACTCAGTTCGGTGAACGAGACCTCGTTGCCCACTTGCAGCGCCAGGGCCCGCAGAAGTTTGTCAAGGACCTCCGGACGCCGGATGTCGCGCCACGCGAGGACATCCTTGTAGAGGTAGCTCCCAGCCAGCTCGCGGAGGATCTCCGCCGCCCGGTCCCTGCCGGAGGTCGCCACCGCGGGATACATCCCA
The DNA here is from genome assembly GCA_964413545.1 of uncultured Roseibacillus sp. Lineage (GTDB taxonomy): Bacteria > Verrucomicrobiota > Verrucomicrobiia > Verrucomicrobiales > Akkermansiaceae > Roseibacillus_B. The sequence goes on from CAYPUM010000062.1 coordinate 9,160, forward strand.
AAGACCAGCCGGGTGTCCAACAGGCGCCTCGTCTCCCGCGGCGCTTCGGTGGCGCCCAACTCCCCCAGCGAGAGCGGGTTGAGATGCAGCTCAAACTTGCGGCCAGTCAGCGGTTCCGCGGTGCGATTGGCCAGTTCGAAGGACGACGACCCCGTCGCAACTATCTGCGTCTCCGGCATCGTGTCCACCGCCAGCTTGAGGGTCAGCCCGATGTCCCGAACCCGCTGCGCCTCGTCGATCACCACCAGCCTGGCGGAGCCGAAGAAATGCCTCAGTTCGGTCGAGGTGCGCTCCTCAAGGGATTCCCTCACATCCGGCTCGTCGCAGTTCAAGTAAACCTTGGGCCCGTCAAACCGTCCCAGCAACTCCTGCATCAGCGTCGTCTTGCCCACCTGCCGGGCCCCGTAGACCACCAGAATCCTGCCCTCGAAAAGGCGGTCCTCCAGAACCGGCAAGAGATCTCGTGCGATCATATTCACCTGATTTAATATAATCAGGTGAATATGATAGGCGTATTTTCACCAAGATCAAGGATGAACCGGCGATCGCTGGATGGGCGGGCGTCACGGTGCGGCCGGTCGGGCGATGCGGAAGCCGGTGGTGACGTTCTCGTTGTTGGGGGTGGTCTCGAAGCTGGAGGTCGACTTCAAGACCGGACGCGTCGAGTCGGGTGAGGAACTCGTCGAGCGCTACCGCGGCCAGATGGCGGCCTACCGGAAGGCGCTGGCGCGGATTTTCGATCTGCCCGAGTCCGAGGTGCGCTGTCTGTTGGTGTCGACGAGTTTGAGGCGGGTTCTTGATTGCCGGGGTGGCGGCCTCGGAGGTTGTTGAAGGCGGCCATCGTGGCCGCCCCTTGACCGGGAGTCGTTCAATCCGTTCCGATGTCCGGGGTGAGTTGACAGGCGGCGCGGCCTTGGTCCTTGGCGAGGGTGACATGGGCGGCGGGTTGGCGGCCGCCGGGCAGGGTGGCGGTGACGCGGTGACTGCCGAAGAAGGCGCGGGTTGTGAAGCGGCCATCGGGATCGGTCTTGCCGGTGTCACGGGTCCACCATTTCCGTTTGATGTGATCATGGAGGGCGGTGAAGGCGGGTTTCGGGGAGAGATCGCGGCGCAGGAGGCCGGCGGGGGCGCCCTGCCATGCGAGCGCGTCGGAGAGATCCCACCATGTGATGGCCTCGACCGCCGGGTGGCTGAAGAGGAGGGTGTAGAAAGCGACGGCTTCGCGAGCCTGTGATTCCTCCATCTCCGGCGAGGTGGCCTGCCACCTGCCGCCGGTTTTCGGTCCGCTGACCAGCGTGACTTCGGTGAAATGCAACGGCAGGCCGAAGCGGCTGAAACGCTCGCAGACTTTCCATGTTTCGGAAGCCGGCCAGAGGCCGTCGTGCATGTGGGTCTGGATGCCGATCGCGTCGCAGAGGGAATCGCCGTTGGTCTGGAGGGTGCGGATGATCTCCTGATAATTGGGGCCGGCCTGGTAGTCGTTGATGAGGAGGGTGGCGTCCGGATTGGCGCGGCGGGCGATCTTGAAAGGGGTGGAGGTGAACTCCCCGACGCCGATTTCACGGACGAGGTCGGTCATGGTGGTTTGGCTGGTGGTGGGCCGGAACGGGTGGGCTGCTTCGTTGACGACGTCGAAGATATCGATTTTGCCGCGGAAGGCGGCGACGCAGCGGGCGACGCGGGCGTCGGAGAGCCGCCTGACCTCGTCGAGGTCGTCCGGGAGCCACTTCGGGCTTCCGGCGGGATGGTTCCAGACCAGCGGGTGCCCTTTGGTGGTGATGTCGTGCCGGCGGCACCAAGCGGCGATTTCCATGATCCGTCGCTTGCGGGTTTTGCCCGGTTCATTCTCGTAGGTTGACCAGTAGAAGGGGAGGGTGGCGAAGTTGAAGAGGCTGGCGAAGCGGCCGGCGTAAAGCCGGTTCTGATCCGGAGTCGACAGGCGGCCGAAGGCGTAGATGTTGCAGCCGAAGAGGAACTCGTGGCGGGTCTGTTCGACACGCACCTCGGCGCCGGGGACGGGATGGCCGGATTCATCGAGCACGGTTACTTCGAGCAAGCCCATCCGGTGTTCGCGGATGCGCTCCGGAGGGGAGGCGTTCAGGATCCCGCCCGCGTTCCAAAGAAGGGTGAGAACAAGAAGGACGGGCAGACGAAGGCGGCGGTACGGTGGCGGGTTCATGTCATCTCCGGTTCGGACACTTTCTCCCGCTCTTGGGGGATCTGACCGCCGGCCATGTTGGCGGGGTCGAGGGCCTCGGCGAGCTGGTCGGTGGTGATATGGAGGTCGGGGAGGAGTTCGGTGCAGATCTCGCGGACGGTGCGGCCGGTTTCGACGGACTCCTTGGCGATCTTGCTGGCGAGGTCGTAACCGATGATGGGGGCGAGGGAGGTGACCATCGAGAGGGAGTGCTCGATGAGGCTCTTGCAGTGTTCGCGGTTGGCGGTGATGTCCTTGATGCAGCGTTCCCGGAAGACGGTGCAGACATTGGCGAGGAGGCGGATGCTTTCGAGGAGACACTTCGCCATGACGGGCATGAAGACGTTGAGTTCGAAGTGGCCGTTGGCGCCGCACCATGTGACGGTGGTTTGATTGCCGAAGACGCGGGCCGCGGCCATCGTGACGGCCTCGCTCATGACGGGATTGACCTTGCCGGGCATGATGGAGGAGCCGGGCTGGGTGGGAGGGAGGGAGATTTCGCCGATGGCGCAGCGCGGGCCGGAGCCGAGGAGGCGGATGTCGTTGGCGATCTTGAAGAGGGCGGCGGCGATGGTGTTGAGCTGGCCATGGCACTCGACGAGGCCGTCCTTGGCGGCCTGGGCCTCGAAGTGGTTGGGGGCTTCGCGGAAATCGATGCCGGATTCGTTTGCGATGAACGCGATGGCCTTTCCCGGGAAGGCGGGGTGGCAGTTGAGGCCGGTGCCGACGGCGGTGCCGCCGAGAGCGAGTTCCCGGACCGCGTCGAGGGCGCGTTCGGTTCGCGGGACGGCGTTGGCGGCCTGGGCGGCGTATCCCGAGAACTCCTGGCCGAGGCGGACGGGGGTGGCGTCCATCAGGTGGGTGCGCCCGATCTTGAGGACATCATGGAACTCGGTGGCCTTGGCGGCAAGGCTGTCATAGAGCGACCGGACGGCCGGGAGGAGATCGTTTTTCAGGGCGACGCCAACCGCGATGTGCATGGCGGTAGGGAAGGTGTCGTTCGACGACTGGCCCTTGTTGACGTCGTCGTTCGGGTGGACGGGCTTTGCATCGCGGGGTGCGTCGACGGGGACGCCGGCCAGTTGCGCGCAACGGTTGGCGATCACCTCGTTGACGTTCATGTTGGTCGAGGTGCCGGAGCCGGTCT
>CAYPUM010000063.1:0-12426 GCA_964413545.1 uncultured Roseibacillus sp.
GGCGAACGGATCTTCGTCCGCCCGCGGCGGCTGCGGGGAGGATTTGGCGCGCGCGGCGGCCTTGACGGGTTCCTGTTTCGCGGCCGTTTCTCCGAGGGGTTTTCGTTCCTCCCTTAACAGCGCCTCGAAGACCTTCCGGTCCCATGTCGTGGCGCTTTGCGAGATGACGAATCCGCACAGGTGGGGCATGTATTCGTCAGCGTCGATTTGGACCGTGTTCCGGCCTTTTCCGAAATCGAAGGGACCGATGGTTGCCCATGCGAGGTGCTCCTTGTGAAAGCCCCCCGTGACGGTGTCGAGAAACTCGCCGATTCGCCGGCCGTTGATGGTGAGAGTGACCGGGCGTCCCTGGCCGGATGCGTAGCAGACGTGCATGTAGCGCTTGCCCGCTTCCGGGAGGTCCGGCTGCCACTGTTGCATGCCCTTGGGGCCGTGGCAGACGACCAACGGGCTGTACTCGCCGCCCATGGGAGGGACGTTTCCACTCTTCGCGGAGTGTTCCCGCGCCGGGATGGCCACGTCCGCCGCCCGGGCGCCCCCGGCGAGCAGCAGGCAGACGGCCGCAACCGCCGGCCCGATTCCTCTCGAACTCCCTCCGGGCATTGTCATCGTGTGTCTCCTTTCATTTGACATGATAGCTTGAAACCATGCCCACGAAAAGGGCAACCCGTCCGGGCGCTCAGTTCTCCCTGCAATGCCTGTTGATCTCGCCGAGCATCCCCGCCGCCTTCTCCTCGACGTCGTCGATGCGATCGCGCGTGACCGTTTTGCGGCGCGTGTAGCCGACGTAATCACGCCATCCGTTGCCGCGGGTCTTGCGACGGGAATCAACCAGTTTGTAGAGCGGATCGGCCTGCATTGCAGCAAGGGCAATGTCGATGTCCTTTCGCTGCAGCTCAACGTCGAAAGCGGCGAGGAACTGCGCCGCCATGAGATAGTGCCCCCACGGTCCGGGATGGATTCCATCGCCCGAACGGAAGTCCGGTTCAGCGGCATACCTGGCCTTGAGACAGGCCGTCATGGGGCCGTTGAGATCGACCGCCACAACGTCCTTTTCGTCGAGCGAGAGAATCCAGCGGGCGTAATCCTCGAGGACGGTATGGTATTTCTCGTACGGGGCGCGATAGCTGTAGTCGTCCGCGCCGGCAGGGGCCAGCCTTTCGGGATTCACGGCCGGGTCGAACGGCGGCGGGGTCATCAAGACGATCTTTGCCCCCGCTTTGCGGCATTTGTCGACCAACCGGCGGATGCCCTCGCGATAGGCCTCCATCCTCTCCTCGCTTTGCGGCCAGTAGATTCCGTCGTTCATGCCGTAACAGGCGACGACCACGTCGGGCTTCACCTTCGCAAGCGCCCGGTCGAGGCGCTCATGGACACAAGGCCGGGGGAAGGGATGCGTCTTCTCCGACAACCCGCTGGCGGTCTCGCTCCCGAGGCCGATCCCGATCATGTCGAATGCCTTTCCGGGATACTTCCTGCGCAGGAAGTACTCGATCATCGAGATATAGCCGCCCCCGTGCGTGATGCTGTCGCCGAGGAACATCACCCGATTGCCAGCGAGGTCGTCGACCCCTTGGGCTGAGACCGTCGCAGCAAGCGCCTTGCTCGTGATCAGGCCGATCCCCCGGCCTTTGTTGCCGACGGCGTTGTAAAACATGTAGTATGTTTTGTTCCCCGGATTCCAGACCAGGGAGATCTTGTGGGCGTATTTCTTGTCCAAACCGGAGGGGTTTCCGCCGGCCTTGTAGAGTGGTTCGGGGTCTGCCGTCCAATCCCGGAGGTTGCGGGAAAACGCGGTCATGATGTGAGCCCCGCCGCGGCCGACGCCAAAGAAGAACATGACCCAGTGATCTCCGTCCCGGAAGACCTTTCCATCGGAGGAGAATTTCTCGTTGTAGCTGCCTTTCGGACCATTCGGGATCACGGGGTTCCGGCCATGCCGTCGCCAGTGGAGGAGATCGTCGGAGAGGGCGAGGCCGATTTGCTCGATATGACCTCGAGCGGCGTTGTAGAAATTGAGGAACCTGCCCTCATGTTCCACCAGCCAGGGCTGGTAGATGCAGTCCTTTTCCCACGCGCCGCAGTCCTCTTGATGAACCGACAGGATCGGTGCGTCCTTGGCCCGCTTCCATGAGAGGCCATCTTCGCTCGAAGCCACGCCTTCATAACCCGGGCGCAGTTCGTATCCGCCCTGGCGGGGATAGGCCCCGTAGAGAGAGTAGTAATTGCCGCCCTTCTTCCTCAGAGTCCGGGGCGCCTTGATGTCATAATCCTCGTAGAGAAATGCTCCGAGCACGACACCTCCGTGATCGAAGGAATCTTTCGGCCCATATCCCATGGCCACGCGCGGATTGGTCCAATGCACGAGATCATCGCTCTCTGCGACAAACGACTGGTAGCACTTGCCGTCGAAGCCGATGAAGGTCATGTGCCATTTCTTGTCTCCCGGCCGTTGGTAGACGGTGGGAACGTCCGTCATGTGGACCTTTTCGAATCCCTTGACGTCCGGCTTCGCTGGGATGACATGCGCCGGATGGTAATGCCAGTTCCGATAGGGCGCCGACCACCGTTTGACGGTCTCCGCGTCGATCTCGGACGGGGTTGCGCCGTGGGCGAAGATCAGGGAAAACAGGATGCCCAGGGTTCCCCGGGGGCAGGCGGGAATTCTTCGTGTCTTCACGGTTAGGGAATCGGTGCGGTCGCCTTGCGTCATCGCTTGGGCGCGCTCCGCCCGCTCGCCTTCGACTGCTTCAGCAATGCCTTCAGCTCGGTCACAACCTCGGGGTGCTTGCTGTAGAGGTTGGTCGTTTCGCCCGGGTCGTCGACGAGGTTGTAGAGTTGGCCCGGGGCGCCGGGATCGGTGTCCGGCAGGGCGTAGCGCTTCATGCCCCAGTCGCCTCCGCGGTTGTAGTTGTTGCCGCCGGAGCCCTTGTGATCGAGATACTTCCACGGCCCGCGCCGGATCGCCAGGGCGTTCGAGACCGTCTGGCTGATCATGTACGGACGGATCTGACCGTCAGCCTCGCCGAGAAGCGCCGGAAGCATGTTGTAGGAATCTTCCGCCGCCTTGTCGGGCAGCTCCGCCCCGATGATCGCGGCGCAGGTCGCGAACAGGTCTGTCAGGTTCAGCAACTGATCGCTCGTCGTGCCTGCCTTCACCTTGGCCGGCCAGCGCACGATGAACGGCGTGCGGTGCCCGCCCTCCCATTGATCACGTTTCACACCGCGCCACGGACGCGCCCCGTCGTGCTTGTGGTCCTTCCGCATGTGCAGCACGGCCGGCACCTCCGGTCCGTTGTCAGAGCAGAAGATCACGAGGGTGTTGTCCGCGATGCCCAGGGCGTCCAGCGCGTCCATCAGCGCGCCGGCGATCCAGTCCATCTGGCGAATGAAGTCGCCGTGCGGCCCCGCTTCCGTCTTGCCGCGAAACTGCTTCGCCGGGATCGACGGCAGGTGCACCGCCTGCATCGAGTGAAAGAGGAAGAACGGCTTGCCGGGGTTCGCCTTCACATGCTGACGCATGAACGCCCGGCTCTTCTCGAGAAACACCATATCCACCTCGGAGGCGTCGAAGTTCCCGGCCGCCCACCCCGGGCGGAAGTCGTTCGTGTAGACGTTCTTCGGATACGGCGATTTGTCGATCTTCCCGACGGGCGGCACGGGGACGCGGTCGTTCTCGATGTATGCGTACAGCCAATCAGTGGTCGGGCAGCAGGCCGTGCCGTGGAAATGATCGAACCCGTGGTCGACCGGCCCGCCGTCGATGGCGCGATCGTAGTCGATCCGTTTCACGCCCTGCACGCCGCCCTTGTGGATTGGCTTGCCGTCCGAGTCGTAAGCCGTGAGTCCGATGTGCCACTTGCCGGACATCGCGGTCGCGTAGCCGGCTGACTTCAGCATCTCGGCGACGGTCAACCGCTCGGGCTCGATCAGGCAGGGCCCCCCGACTCCCGTGAAGACGCCGCGATACCCCGTGCGGAAGCACATGCGTCCCGTCATCAGCGAGTAGCGCGTCGGCGTGCAAACCGTGCTCGACGAGTGGGCGTCGGTGAAACGCATTCCCTGCGACGCCAACTGATCCAGCCGCGGCGTCGGCGCCTTCGATTCGGGGTTGTAGCAGCCGACGTCACCGTAACCGAGATCATCCGCAAGGATCAGCACGATGTTCGGCAGCTTGTCCGCCGCCTGCGCGAGCGCTCCCAGGCACAACGCGGCCGTCGTCGCGAGGCCTGCTGCCATCGATTGCTTTCTCATTTCCAGTCTCCGGGTCCGGATCGTCAGGCGCGGATCACTTGATCCCCAGCTCTTTCGCCCACCACTTTACGTAGTCTTCCTTCGAGATCTTCGGGTCGAGCCCGCGTTTTTGCATCGTCCGCTGGTACCATCCGAGTTTGGCCTTCACCAATTTTGTCGCGGCGGCCGCGTCGAAACGCTCATCGGCCGTCGCGTCGCCGGTCTCGTCGATCCACCGTTCGAGCCGTTCGCGCAGTTCGGCGAGCGCCTTGGCGTGCTTCGGATCGCGCGCGAGGTTCACCACCTCGTCCGGATCCGCCGGCACGTCGTACAGCTCCTCCGCCGGCCGGCGCTTCGCCGCGAACAGGGCCGCCGGCGCCGCCAGCTCGCCGCGCTCCGCGAGGACCTGCACCAACGTCTGCCCTGGATACGACAACACCTTGTATGAACTCCACTGCGTGTACGGCAGCTCCGGGTAGTAGTTGCGGATGTACTTGTAGCGGGCTGTCCGCACCGCCCGCACCCGGTCCAGCGCGTCGCCGCTGCGATCGCGCGCCGCGAAGACCGCCTCCCGTCCGGCGTAGCCTTCGGCGAAGATATCCCTCCCCTGCATCCACTCCGGGACGTTGATCCCCGCGATGCCCAGCGTCGTCGCCGCGAGGTCGATCGCGCTGATCATCCGTCCGTCGACCGGTCCCGCCTCGATCTTCCCCGGCCAGCGCACGATCAACGGAATCCGGATGCCCCCGTCGTAGAGCCACTGCTTGCCGCGGTAGTGCGCCCGGCCGTGGTCACCGAAGAAGAACACCACCGTGCGTTCCGCCACGCCTTCGTCCTGCAACTGCTTCAGCGCCGCCCCGGCCTTCTCGTCCATCTTCTCCACGCTCGCGAGGTAATTCGCCCAGTCGGCGCGCATGATCGGGTGGTCCGGGTAGCACGACGGCAACTCCAGCTTCACCGCTCGCTGCGGATCGCGGTTGGTCACGAACCGCCGGTGCGGCTCGTGGATCTGGACCTGCGCGAAGAACGGCTGCCCGGGCTTGCGCTTCCGCCAGTCCGCCCCGTCGAAGAGCTTGCCGTGCGCGAAGTTGTAGTCTTCCTTCCCCCTGTTGGTCACGTAGTATCCCGCCCGCTTCATCAGCGTCGGCAGCGGTGTTACGTCGCCGAGCTTCGGCTTTGGATTGCGCGTCCGGTGGTCGTGCGTTCCCGTCGTCGTCTGGTACACCCCCGTGATGAACGCCGAGCGCGACGAGGAGCACACCGACGCCGTCGTGAACGCCCGCGTGAACCGCACCCCCTCCGACGCCAGCCGGTCGACGTTCGGCGTGCTCACCGCCTGCGTCCCGTAACAACCGAGGTCCGGGCTCAGGTCTTCCGCGATGATCCACAGCACGTTCGGCCGCTCCGGCCCCTCCGCCCGGGTGGCCGGCGCGAATCCAACGAGCACCGCAGCCATCACCGATAATGCGCGCGGCATGCGGGGGCTTTCGCGGTCGACTTCGACTTTTTCTGGCATCGTATTTCCTTTCATCACCTCTTTCGAACCGGTTTCGGGCAGACCGGATCGGGATGCGGACAAGGGCCTTTATTCGCCGCTTCCGGCATTTGGAAACTGGAGATTCCTTGTTGGTTGTTGGGTGTTGTCCCGCCCGCCATGAGATTTCTGACCGGGCGGAATGGCATTCCGTCCTGCGACCGCCCCGGGACGCGGTTCATGGTCCGCTCTTGCAGACGAGGCGGAAGGTTTTCCCTTCGTCGGTCGACTTGTAGATGCCGTCGGCGTTGCAGGCGAAGAGGGTGGCGGCATCCTCGTGGTCGGGGTGGATGCATGTCAGGCCCGAGCTGAGGCAGGCTCCGGGGGGTGCGCCTTCGAGTTTCGCGCCCGGTTCGTGCACCACCTTCCATGGGCCGGTCGGGCGGGGCGCCACGCGGTAGAGGCGGTTCCCGCCGGGGGTTGAGAACGGCGCGGTGTATCCCACCACGTGCAAGCGCTTCGGTCCGTTGCGTCGCTCGACGAGGCGCCGCCGGTGGCCGAAAGCGACGTTCAGAGTGTCGCTGGGCATGTATTGGCGCTTCTGGAGGAATTCGCTGCCGTGCGGCCAGCGGTGGTAGACGCCCCTCGTTGTCGCGATGTTATAGAACGTATGGTAGGTTCCAAAGGCCACGCCGGTGACCCCGAATTCGGGCGCCCGCAGGATGGGACGCCCGCCCTTGACCTCGCTGTCCGTGATGGTCATGACGAAGACCGCGCCGGTGTCGGGTCCCTCGAGGTGCGGCTTGCCGAGGCCGAGGGCCTCGAACTCGGAATCCGCAAACGTCCCCGCCATGAGGTTCTCGACGCCCCGCTGCGGATCCCGCGAAAACGCGAGGGCCGTGACCCGCTCGCCCGCGAGCTTTCCGGCAGGCTCGAAGGTGTCGCCCGCGTCGCGGCTGACGAACAACCCGCCCGACTCGCCGGCCGCGACGACGAGGTCCGGAGAGGTCCTCGAGAAGGCGATGACCTCGCCCAGCAGGGCGCCGGGGCCGCTGCCGTCAAAGTCGATCCGGTCCGAGACCAGCTTCCATGATTTGCCGCCGTTGGTGCTCTTCCACAAGCCGCTCTTGAGTTTTCCTCCGCTCACCGCGCCGCCGCCGCGGAGGACGACTTCCGGGTTCTCGTAGTGCACGGCGACGGATCGCACCGCCATGGCAACCGGCGAGCGCAACCGGCCGTTGACTTCCCGCCAGGTGTCGCCCCGGTCGGTCGAAAGGAGCACGCCGCGGTCCGGGCTGCGGGCGTAGAGGATGTTCGGCTCGCTCGGGCTCTGGGCGACGGCCGTGATGCGGTCTTCGAGGCTCACTTCGCGGGCGGCGGGCTTGGGCCGCGGCGGTTCGGGGATGGCCCGGTTCTCGATGGTCAGGTGATCCATGGAAGCGTGGAAGAACCGGCGTCCCTTGCCCGGGATGGCGCGGTAGCAGATGCCGGCGAGGCGCTCTCCGGTCAGCGATCCCGCGATCTGTTCGTTGACCTTGACCCACTCCCTGCCGTCGGCCGAGGTGTAGGCGGCGCACCGCATTCCGCGGCGCACGATCCGCAACCAGCGATGATCGGGGTCCCCGACTTCGCGCGAGCTGATGTTCCCGCCGCCGAGATCGCGGGTGTCCGGCTTGGTCCGCATCCCGCGGCCCGCGGTCCGGAAGATGCTGTAGTGGCTCGTCGCGTAGGGGGGCGGCGAGCCCCCGGCCCGGGTCGTCAGGAGGCCGATCCAACTCGATTGGTCGATTCCGTTCTCGCGGGTCGTCAGCGCGATCTCCGCGATGCGCCCGGTCAGGGTGAAGTCGCCGGACACCTTCTGATGGGCGAAGTAGTATCCTTCGCCGGTGAAGGAGGCCTTGTCGTGGTGGTAGCGGGCGCCGACGGGAAAGACATCGTTGTTCAGAAGGGTGAACGTCCATGGGCAATCGTCCCCGATGTTGTTCTTCACGTCGAGGGGGAGGGTGCTTCGCGAATTGACGGAGTTGCCGTCATCGTACCACAGGCGGGCCCAGTAGTTCCTCTTTCCCTTGGGCAGCAGCACCTTGAAGACCGCTCTCCCTCGGGGGTTCATCGTGCCGGCGGAGGCGATGATCTTGCGATCCGCATAGAGTTGCACCTCGGTCGCCTCGTGCCCGCGCAGGCCGGCCGCGGCGTGGAACTCGGCGAGGTTGCCGGCGGGGACCCCGTCCACCACGGGAGTCGCAATCCGCAGGTCGAACACCGGCAGCTCCCCGCTGTCCTCGCACCGAAAGTCGTCGCTCGTGAAATCGCGCCGCTCGAAGCCGGGGCCCTCCCAACGCATCACCAGTCCCATCCCCCCGCGCCCGCCGCCCACGAAGTGCTCGAACTCGAAGCGGTGCAGGCCCTTCTTCAACGCCAGGGGACAGGCGCCCGGGGTGGAACCGTGCACGCCGTCGTTGTCCACCACCAGCTTGCCGTCGAGGAAGAGGCGGCTCCCGTCCGACGATCCGGCCATCAGCATGTAGAGCCCGTCCTCCGGCACCTTCAGGAAGCCGGCGAACCTCATTCCGTAATTCTTGCGCAAGGCGCCGCGCACCGAGTGGTCGAGGTGGGAGACGATCCCTTTCCGGACCGCCCCGGCATTGGGCAGGTCGTCCAGCTTCGTCCATTGGGTTCCCTTGGGGGCCTCGTAGACCTCGTAGAGCAGACCCGGCACGAACCGGGCGCTGCGGCTCGTCGCGGGCGGGGCGGCAAGCGCGGCGGACTTCACCGGCAGGACGACGGACTTCTCCTGGCTGAAGATGTCGATCACGGTGAGGCGCACGCTGGCCGCCGGTTCCCGGAGGTCGAAGCGCTTCCCGTAGAGGTAGTTCGCGTTCTCCTCGTCGACGAGGAGGGGGGCGCCCCGCGCGTCCGGCTTGGCGAAGACCTCGATGCGGTGGCCCATCTGCGGAGAGGAGGCGGGGGGAACTTCCCAGTGGATCGACACTTGGTCTCCGAAGCCGGTCGCGCTCGCCCCGGCGATGATCACCGGGTCGAGATCGGGCCGGTCCGGCTGGTTGGTGGTCCGGATCCAGCCGTCGTCCGGCTTTTTCCCGCCGTCGTACGCGGTGTCGAAGCGCAGGACGGCGCCGTTCTCGATGATCTTCACGTGCTGGGGAAGGTTGGTGTCGATGCCGTCGGCCTTGTACCACTCGCCGCCGGCGAGGCGGCCGTATCCGAGCCGCCGCTCGAACACGCGGCGGACGTCTCCGCCGGCCATCGCCTCGACGAAACCGCCGTTCGCCTTGATGCCGTTCGCCGGGCCCCGCAGCTCGGCCGTGCTGTGATGATACCAACGCCCTTTTTCGACGTCCTTGATCCACCAGCCCACGTGGGTGTGCGCGGCGGCTTTCTCCTCGTCAAGCGGGGGATAAACCCGCATCACGAACCGGTACCAACTGTTCGGGCGCAGGAAGTCCGGCCTCCCGTTGAATCCGCCCGCCGCGCCTTCCGCGCCGTATCCGCTGCCGCCCGAGAACTGGCGGCCCGCCGAGACCCCCTTGATGTCCCCCCAGAACGTCCAGAACATGCCGGTCGGCCCCTTCGGCCCCCGGGTGCGCACCCCGCCGTAGAGGTTGTTGCGAAGGTCCTTCGAGATGCCCTCGGGATAAGTGAAATACGTGTACCAGGTGCAGTAGTAGGTCCCCGCGTCCCACTCGGGCCAGCGAAGGTCCTTCATCAGGATGTCCGACCCGGGTTTGACATTGTCGTTGACATGAGCGCGGACGAGGTTCGCCCCGCCGAGCAGGGCCGCCACCATCACCAGGGCGGCTGGGATCGAAGACTTGGGAATCATGGGGTGGATTGCTGGGTTGGGTCCATGCTGGTGTGGCCGAGTGGACGCCCATCGTCGGCGCCGTTGATCCTCCCGGAGGACCGCGAGGCCGACCGTGCCGCGTCAGGGCGCTCGAAGGCGCGATTGCCGCCGCTGCGGGGCTTTACCACCGCGCCCCCCCGTCATGCAACCCCTCCTTACTCCCCCGAAAGCCGGAACGCCGGTCTGACGCTATGCCCAGCGAGGCAAGCCTCGAACCGGTTGACGATTACGGCGACGATTCACGATTCACTCCGGGTGCTCGATTTGCGGTGCGCAAGGTCTGCTTGACCCGGCTCATTTTGAGCCTATGCTCACATCATCGACTGTCAAGAGACGGTCTTGAGACAATCCGAATCATTGAGAATTCCATGAAAAACAACGATCTGATCGACGGCTTGAATCACGCGCTGAATCGTGAAGTGAGCACCTTCCTCCGCTACATCCTGCAGGCTGCAACGATCAAGGGAGCGGAGTGGGAGCCGGTCCGCAGCATGTACCGGGAGGAAGTCACCGACGAAACCGGCCATGCCCAGTATCTTGCCGGCAAGATCGTCATGCTCGGGGGCGTCCCGAAGCTTGAACCGGACCTGACGCCGCCTCCGGCGGACGTGCGAGAGATGCTCGAACGGGACATCGCGGAGGAGAAGGTCGATGTGGAAGGATACATGAAGCTCGCCGACTTGGCGGAACAGGCCGGCCTGCCGGACCTCAAGATGAAGATGGAAGAACAGGCCGCCGACGAAGCGGCGCACGCCGAGACGATGACCCGGATGCTCGGCTGACTGCTTTCGCAGCCCTCGGGCATCGGTCGCAACTGAGAATCCTCCCGGCGAACAGGCATGCAGGCTGCACTCGACTGCTTTCCGTGCTTGCTGCGCCAGGCTCTGCAGGCGGCGCGTTTCGCCGGGGCCGGCGGGGCTTGCCAACGACGCATCGTCAACTTGGCGCTTGAGCAGCTTCGTGAAGCGCCGGATGACGGGTCGCCACTGGCAGTCGCCTCGGCGATCTACGAGATGGTTTGCCGGGAAACCGGGCAACCGGATCCCTATCGAAAGGCCAAGGAGGACTGCACCCACGAGGCGTTTCGTTGGCTGCCCGAGCTGCGTGAACGCCTTGAGACGGCTGCCGATCCATTCGGCATGGCGTTGAAGGCGGCCGTTGCCGGGAATGTCATGGATTACGGGGCCTTTGCCCGCTTCGACGTCTCGAAACTCTTGGAACGCCTGCATGAACGGGAGTTCACGATCTGCGACCGACAGGAACTCGAGGCACGACTCGGAAATGCCCGCAGCCTGACCTACTTCGCGGACAACGCCGGTGAGATCGTCTTCGACCGGCTGTTGATCGAATCCCTGATGGAACACTTCACGCTCGATCACGTGCATCTGGTGGTGCGCAGCGAACCCTTTCTCAACGACGTCTGCCGGACCGAGGCCGAGGAATCCGGGGTCACCGGCCTGCCGGGGGTCGAGATCGTCGAGCTATCGGTTTCCCCGGCGCACCGCGACCCGCACGCCTGGTCGCTGGCCGTCGGCAGCGATGCGGTCATCGCCAAAGGGATGGCCAATTTCGAGAACTACAGCGAGCATGCCGGTTTTCATTTCCTGTTCATCGCCAAGTGCGATCTGATCGCCCGCCTGTTGGGAGGACGGACCGAACGGGAGGTTTCCGCCGGGGACTGGATTCTCCATTGTGCTGCGGCGGATCGAGAGTCGAATCGTTCCAAATCAAACCATCCGCAGCGTTCTGGCGCTGACTTTGCCCCATTCCCCTGTTAACGACGAATCGACCATGTCAACTCGACTCGAGCCCGAAGAAGTTCTTGATCAGTATCACCTGCAGGTCCGCCACCAGCTGTTGGAGATCGCGGCGGTGCTGGATCGCTTCCAGCGTGCCGGCGGCGGGGACCCGGCTGCATCCGGGGATCGACGCCTGGCCCGCTGCCGGAGTGCCGTGGCCCTGTTGTCGGAAGCCGGCGCTTCGCCGGACCGCGCCGAGCGGGTCGCGCTGATCTTCTCCGGCCAGACCTGAGCCATGTACGTGATTCAGCCCCATTACCACGCCATCGCACGCACGGCGCAGGACTACGAACGCATGGCTATGTCCGGCGTGGTGGCCGTAGCAGAACCCGCGTTCTGGGCCGGCTTCGACCGCGAGCACCCGGAGACTTTTCTGGACTACTTCAAACAAATTGCGGAGTTCGAGCCGACCCGCGCCGCCCAGTACGGGATCCGGCACTTCAGCTGGGTCGCGGTCAATCCGAAGGAAGCCGACAACGTCGCTCTCAGTCGCGCGGTGTGTGCCGGGATGGTGCGCTTCTTCGACAATCCCAACGTGCTGGGCATTGGCGAGATCGGGTTG
Source organism: uncultured Roseibacillus sp. (assembly GCA_964413545.1). Taxonomy (GTDB): domain Bacteria; phylum Verrucomicrobiota; class Verrucomicrobiia; order Verrucomicrobiales; family Akkermansiaceae; genus Roseibacillus_B. The sequence goes on from CAYPUM010000063.1 coordinate 11,931, forward strand.
CACAAGTCGACCGCCGGCGAAGTGGAGACTTTCGAGATGCAGATCCAGCTGGCGCTCGATCACGGCCAGTTGATGCTGATCCACACGCCGCATCTCGGTGACAAGTTCGGTGGGACCAGGCGCATTCTCGAGATCCTGGCCGGCTTTTCAGCGGTCGATCCGGCCCGCGTTTGGGTTGATCACGTCGAGGAGCACACCGTGCGCATGGTCCTGGAGCGTGGCTTCTGGGCGGGAATGACGCTGTATCCGCTCACGAAGATGACCGCGCAGCGGGCGACGGACATTCTCGAGATGTACGGTTGGGACCGCATGCTGGTGAACAGTTCAGCGGATTGGGGGCCGTCCGATCCATTCACCCTCCAGGAATGCATCATGGAGTGCCAGCGTCGCGGCTTCGATCGCCAGGAACTCCTCGACATCTTTCACAACAACCCGTGCCGGTTTCTCGCACAGTGTCCCAAGTGGGATATCGAGCCAGTGACGCTTGCCCGCTAGG
>CAYPUM010000064.1:0-12422 GCA_964413545.1 uncultured Roseibacillus sp.
CCCCGCAGAACCCGTTGGCACATGCCGAGGATCTCGTTGTCCATGACCAGCTTCTCATAGGAGACCGTCAGGTCTTCTTCCATCAGCCCCGCGATGTCGTGGATGTAGTTGGCTCCCGCCATGGCCACCAGCAAGCTCGACATGCTGCTCTCATAAGCGGCCTGAATGTCGACTTCCTTGGCATCGCTGGTGCCGGCCGTCGAGTAGAGGGGAATCTCGAAATGCTGGGTGATCTGCGCCACCGCGGCATTGATCAATCCCCGCTCGATGGCCCCCCCGAGGTGGTCCATGGTCTGGAGATTGGGGATCGACCCCACGCTGCCGCAGATGCCCGGGGCGCCCTTGTTGACGCACTGCACAAGGGCTATGCCGCCGAGGGTCTCCGCAACATGGGTGAGCACGTTGCCGGCCAGTGTGACCGGGGCGGTGGTGCCGCAGATCGGTTCGGTAGGCACCACCACCGGCAACCCCTCCCGGGCAAGGTGGCAGGTCATCTCGCCGTAAACATCGTCGATCTTGAACGGGCTGATGATCAGGGTGATGAACGACACGAAGGGCCGCTCCCGCAAAGCCTCCTTGCCCCCCGCGATCGTCTCCGCCATCCGCACCACCTGCCGGCACCCCGGCATCGAGTAAATCCCCCCCATCACGTGCTTGCGGGTGTGGTTGAGCGCATGAAAGAAGCGGTTGACGTCGATGTGGTCCTCATTCTCGATCTCGTTCGGAAACACGTTGATCGTAAAGGCGTGGATGTTCTCCAACGCCTCGACCATGCGGGCGTTGAGGATCACGTCCGCCATGGTGGACGGCCGGCGTTCGCCGGTGTCGGGATCGAGCACGTAGATCGCAGTGCCGCCGGTGGCGTAGTGGACCCGGTTCTTTTCCAGGACCGCGTCGAAATTGCCGTCGCGCGAGTAGAGGGTGATCGAAGAGGGATTCGAGGCCACGGCGTCCTCGACGAGGCTGCGGGGCAACCGCACCACGCGCGAGGATTCATCCACCTCCGCCCCGGCCGCCCTGAAGGCCTCGAAGGCGGTGTCGGAGTGAACCGCCATCCCGGAACGCTCCAAAACGTCGAGCGCCGCTCCGGCCACATGGCGGACGCCCCCCGGCGTCAACGGCTTGTATGGCGAACCGGGGATTCCCGGCCGTTCGTGTGCTTGCTTGTCCAAAGCTGTGTCTTCTCGCTGGTCGTTTGTTTCGCTGCTACCCGGTCGCGCCCTCCCCGATTCCTGCCATTGCAACGGCTCGCCTCAAGGGCGTCCATGACGGGCTGGAGCCCTCCCGGTTCGGAAGAGTCTCGAAGTAGAACTCGCGCCACAAGGTTTGCGAGGCTGTCAAGAGCCCGAGGGCTTTGGCAAGCCCTTCTTGCCGGAATGCTTCTTGATCCCCGCGTTTCAACCGCTACGGTGGCCCCCGCCACGCGCCCAAAACAACCCATGACACATACCAACAGATTCCCATGAGCGGCTTTGCGGTCGGATTCGGAAACCCGCACCAGGCAACGTTGGAAGCCATGATGGAGCGAATGGCCCACCGGGGGCCGCACCTGTCAGGCGCCGGCCGCGCAGGCAAGGTGCTCATGGCCCAGAACGCCTGCCGCGCGGACGCCATGGACGCCCTTGACGGAGCGGTCCTGCCGGTCCGGGATCCCGGCCAGAGCGGGCGCATGATCTGCTACGACGGCCAGATGGGCAACTTTCCCCGCCTCGCCCGCGACGCCGGGGTGGAAACGGCCGTCTTCGCCGAGGAGGAAACCGCGCTCGGGCTGTACCGCCGCGACGGAACGGACTTTTTGAAACTCCTCGACGATACGATCTTCGCGCTCGTCATCTCGGACGGCGACGATTTCCTCGCCGCCCGGGACCTTCTCGGGATCAAGACACTGTTCTACGGGAGCAAGGACGACACCGTCTACTTCGCGTCCGAACTCAAGGCCCTCGCCGGAATCACCGACGACCTCCACGAATTCCCGGCCGGCCACTACATGGACCGCAGCCTCCGGCCAAGGCCGTTCGCCGAACTGCCCGCCCAGCCCCCCCAGCCGCAGGAACAGGACGTCGGCCGGATGGTCGCCAGAGTCCGCGAACTCATCCGCCACAGCGTGCGCACCCGGGTCGATTTCCGCGTGCCCACCGCCTCCCTGCTCAGCGGCGGCATGGACAGCAGCGTCATCTCTTACGAGGCCAACCTCTGGCTCCGGGAACACACCGGCCGCAATGAAACCCTGCGCACCTACGCCATCGGCATGGGCGACGGCACCGACATCCATAACGCCCGGCTGATGGCCCGGTTCCTCGGAACCGGCCACAAGGAACTCATCGTCGAGCTGGAAGAAGTTCTGGAGGCGATTCCGGAGGTGATCTACTACCTCGAGTCCTTCGATCCTTCCCTCGTCCGCAGCTCGGTATCCAATTTCCTCATCTCCCGTTACGCGGCCCGGGACGGGTACGAGCTGCTCCTTTCCGGCGAGGGGGGCGACGAGGTCTTCTGCGGATACTTGTATCTGAAGGACTATCCCCCGGAAAAGCTCTTCGAGGAACAGATGCGCTGCCTCGGCTTCCTGCACAGCAACGCGTCCCTGCGGTTGGATCGGATGAACCAGAGCCACTCCGTCAAAGTGGTGGCCCCGCTCATCTCCGGCGAACTCCTCAACTACGCCATGACCATCCCCCCCGAGTGCAAACAGCGCCCCGAGGGCGATACCAAGGTCGAGAAGTGGATCTTCCGCAAGGCCTACGAGGACGACCTCCCGGAGACCATCACCAACCGCCTCAAGCAGGAGTTCTCCCAAGGCAGCGGCGCCGCCGGCCTCCTCCCCACCCACTTCGAAAAGGTCATAAGCGACCAGGAACTCAAGGAAGCCCAAGCCAGCTATCCCGTGGTCCGCAGCAAGGAAGAACTCCACTACTTCCGCCTCTTCACCGAACATTTCGGCGACGGCGACGCCGCAAAGACCGTCGGCCAGTGGGTGTCCTTGTAGGCGCACCACGCACTTGGAAATCCGAGATTCCTTGTTGGCCATCGGATCTTCACTCGTTCCACGTAGCGGGCCCCCGGATGACCTGTCCCCCGGAAACAGTGAAACACGAGTGAACCGGCTTGTCAGGCCCGTCGAAGTGGTCACATTGGGCCGCGCAATGGAAGAACGAGCGCTGAACGCCGTCGTAACGCAGCGTACCGACATCGCGCCGGGGTTGATGATCATCCGGGTGATTCCGGATGGCTGGGAGCTGCCGGAATTCAAGGCCGGCCAGTTCACCCTGCTTGGGCTGCCCTGCGGCGCGCCACGCTGCGAGGGATCGGACGACGAGCCGCCGCCGGAAGACCCGGACAAGATGATCGTGCGGGCGTATTCGATCAGCTCGGCGTCGATCCAGCGGGAGTTCCTCGAGTTCTACCTGATCCTGGTGCGGAGTGGAGCACTGACGCCGCGGCTGTTTTCCCTGCAGGTGGGCGACCGGCTGCACCTCTCACCGAAGATCACCGGGATGTTCACGCTGGATGTGATTCCGCCGGACAAGAACATCGTGATGCTCGGGACCGGCACCGGTCTGGCGCCCTACATGAGCATGATCCGCACCAGGCTCAAGCAGGACGCGAGCCGCAACTTCCTCGTCCTGCATGGTGCGCGCCACTCGACCGATCTCGGCTATCGTGACGTGCTTGAGACGATCATGGATTTCTGCGAGGTCTTCACCTATGTCCCGGTGGTCAGCGATTCGCATCACGAGGCGGTCCCGTGGAACGGCCGAACCGGGTTCCTCAATGAGTGTTGGAACGATCCGGAACTGTGGGAGCAGGCCGGCTTCGTTCCCGATCCGGCGACCACGCACATCCTCCTCTGCGGCAATCCAAGAATGATCGAGGGCATGCTTGAGGTGCTGCAGAAGCAGGGATTCAGGAAGCACACCCGCAAGGAACCCGGGCAGATCCACCTCGAGGCGTACTGGTAAGCGGGCCGTTTGGCAGGAAGCCGGTCTTCGTGCCGCCTCCCTTCGCGCCGGGTTGAACGGCCTGTCCCCGTGAAACAGTCCGCATTGGGAATCGCGCTTTCGCCAGACGGTTGGCAGGCGCCTGAAACGCCCTTCCCCGGCCCGGGATCAGTGGGGGTCCGGCGGAGAGAGGGGGTGCAGGGATCTGCGCCATGCCCCGATCTTCTTCTTCATCCGCTCGACAATTTCGGGCTGCTCCGCCGCGAGGTCGTTCTTTTCCCCGGGATCATTGGTGAGGTTGTAGAGCCGTGCCGGGGCGGTGTCCCACTCGTGCAGCACCCGATACCCCGTCGTGTCCTTGCCATGAAATCGGAGCAGCAGCTTCCAGTCGCCCTCGATGCACCACAGATACTGGAGCGTGTCGTCGGGATTGCCGATCGTCATGTTGTGGGTGGAGTGGCAGACGCCGAAGACCGCCTTGCGCTCCCTGCGGGCCTGCTCATCCAGCAGGTTGATTCCCGGCAGGCCGTCCGGCGCCTCGATCCCGGCCGCCGCGGCGATGGTCGGAAACAGGTCGACCGCGTGCGCGAACTCGCTGCGGCGCGCCGGGCGCACCTTGCCCGGCCACGAAACCATGATCGGCGTGCGGATGCCGTTCTCATACGGCGAACACTTCGAGCGCTGGGCATAGCCCGTCCACAGCTTCTGGTTGGGATCGGCCGCGTTGGTGCTCGGCGCGGCCCAACCATTGTCGGCGATGTAGAGGACGAGGGTGTTTCTCGCAAGCTTCTTCCGGTCGAGGTATCCGAGCAGCTCGCCGCAGGTCTCATCGAACCATTCGCACATTGCGTAGTATTTCGCGACGTCCATCGCGCCGCCCTCCTTCCGGTACTTGTCCAGCAACCGCTTTGGCGGGTTGTGCGGCGTGTGCGGGAGAAATGGCGCATACCAGAGAAGAAACGGCTTCTTCTCCGCGACCGCCATGTCGATGAAATCGGTGACCGGCTTCATCCCCCCGCGCCCGATCTTCAGGCCCGCGTCACCATGACGGCCGCCACGTTTCGGATCGCCGTGGGTCATTCCGTGCGTGAAGCCGCCGTCCTTCCACGAACCTTCCCACCACTTGCCCGACTGGTGGGCGAGGTAGCCGTTGGCCACCAGCGCCTTGATGAAGGTCGGATGCCTGTGAAACTCCCTCCGCAACGGCACATCGAGCCTCGCCCGGTTCCTGTGGCCGTCGACGTCGTTGCCGGTCACCCCGTGCTGCAACGGATAGAGGCCGGTCGCCATCGATGCCAATGACGGCCGACAGAGCGGCGCCGCCACGTAGCCGCGCCCGAACACCATGCTGCGCTCCGCAAGTTTGTCGAGATGCGGCGTCCTGATGTCCGGATGCCCCATGAAACCGTAGTCGCTCCACGCATGGTCGTCGCTGATGATGAGGACGATGTTGGGCTTCCCGGCGGCAAGCAACGAGCCGCCAAGGACGACAAGTATAAGAAACACTCTCATGTCACTTCTGCACGATCGACGGTACCGTTCGTAGTCCCGGCGGCCGCCGGAGAAAAGAGAAGAATCCCGGACCCGCCAAACCCTCGCTCTCGCCGCTGAACGTGGGTGTCTCCGATTTTGGCGCCCCTTCGTGCCTTCGTGTGAGCCCCCTCCTTCATTCACTTCAGTCTCCCTCCTCGCCGCTGCTGGCAGGTTTGGTGGCGAAGTTCTCGATGAACTCGCGCAGAACCTGCATTTCGGCCGGGTCGTAGGGTTTGCCATTCGGGTGAAGCGAGGCGCGGGGCCAGGCGCGGGGGACGAGATCGCCGAAGTGGGAGTCCGGGGCGAGGAAGAGCTGGCGGCGGCCGGCCACCAGACCGGAATGGAAGGCGCCGATGCCCTCGCGGGCAAAGAGCGGCAGGAGCGTCTCGAACCGGTTGCCGGCGGGGCGGTCGAGCCAGTCGGCGCACAGGATCGGGCGCCCGTGGCGGCGGAGATCGGCAATCCGCGCTTCAACCGCGGCGGGAGGGGCATGGGAGGCGAACGAGAGCACGTCGCAGAAGCCGGCAAGGTGGGTCTCGAGCTCGGGGCCGAGTCCGTCGGCGGCACCGGAGGCGTTGGCGGTGAGCGGCTGGGACGGGCCGGTCTCGCGCGCCCAGTGGAAGGCGGCGGTGGCCAGCGCGAAGCTGCGGCGTTGCTGGCCGGAGCAGCCGGGTTGGTTGTAGAGGTCCCACGCGAGGATGCGCGGGTCGTCGCCGAAGCGGGCGAGCAGGCTTTTCACGTAGCGCGCGAGGTCGGGCAGGGCGAGGCGGTCGTTGACACGCCGGTGGCCGGGACTGGGGACCCAGCCGCCGTCGGGCACCCCGGAGGGTGGATCAGCCTGCCGGCCGAGGCGGGGATCGGTTCCCGCCATGGAGCGATCGTCGAAGAGGACCGGCATGACGCGCATCTCGTGGCGGGCGGCAAGGTCGAGGAACCTATCGAGGCGCCGGCTGAATCCGTCGGGGTCCTGCTCCCAGACGACATATTGAAGGAAGACGCGCAGGGCGTTGTATCCTGCGGCTGCGGCCCAGCCGAGTTCCTCGTCGATGGTTTCGGGGTCGAACGATTCCTCCTGCCACATCGCGGTGGAGTTCACGGCGCGGCGCGGCAGATAGATGCAACCGGCCAGCGGGCCGGTTGCGGCGTGCCACTCCCGGGCCTTGGCGGCCGGCCAGCGGCGCGCGCGGAGCAGGCCGGTGGCGGATCGCGCCGGGTCGGCGTCCGGGGAATCGGCAGTGAAACGGCCCTCGATCTGCAGGCCGGAGAAGTTGTTGCCGTCCGGAGTCGTGAACACAAGGTCGCCATGCGCGTCCGACCTTGCCGGGACGACCACGTAGTTGTTTCCCATGGTCCAGCTGTCTTGGGGGGGGCCGCCGGAGGAAAAGGTGGTGGTGGCGCCGCTTTGGAGGAAGGCGCCCTCGAAGGTCCAGCGGCCGGACCGCCCGTTACGATGCCCTCCACCGAGCAGGTAAAGCGTGTAGTCTGTGCGCGGGAGCAGGCGATGGAGGGTCCAGGTCGGGGCGGTGTGGATGCTGTCGTGGCGGAGCTCCGGCGCGAAGTGGGGATATTCCGTTTGATACCAGCCCATTCCTGCGGGGTTGTCCCATGTGACGGGGGTGGGGGTTCCGTCCGAGCCGGCGAGGGCGAGGCCGGTGTGGGCGCGTTTTCCGTCGATGCCGTTCCAGACGGTTCCGGGGTCGGCGGACACGGCCGTTCCCGAGTAGGTCGGCGAGCCCCCCCAGTTGAGGTCGATGTTGATGCCGGGTTCGGGCCGCGTCACGATCCAGAGCGCGAAGCGGGTCGTGGCGGCAGCGTCGCCGGCCGAAATCCGCCAGCAGTTGAACCCGGCGTCCAAGCGGCCGGGGACGCCGGAGAGAGCGCCATCCGGGGCGACCGAAAGCCACTCCGGACCGGAAACCATGGCAAAGGTCCGCGGGCCGGCATCGGGGCCGGAAGCCTCAAGGGCCAGCGAGCGGGCGGTGTAGGGCCGGCTGACGGCGGCATCCGGCCATTGCAGCGGATTGCCTGCGAACGATGCCGTACCGGCGGGACGTGCGCCGGACCCGCCTCGGTCCGAGGCGGGGGCGGAGGCCGTGCTGATGGCGGGAGCCGGCTCCGCCGGCCCGCCGGACGGGCTGCCGGGATCGGGGTTGGCGGCGGCGGGGACGGCGTTCGCGAGCGTCGCGGCGATCATGATGGCCACCGTCCGCCCGAAGGCGTCGCGCTGATGCTTGTTCCGGGAAATCACTCCGGGGGGTCGAGTTGGTTGAACCGGTAGAGGTTGCGGACTTGCCGGCCACTCAGAGCGAACGGAAAGACATGCAGTTCGTCGAGGGCAACGGGAACCCGGTGGCCGGCCTGCTCGTCGTCGCCGCGCAGGTCGGAAAACAGGCTGAGCGGAACCGAGGCGGGGTCGGTGGTGGTGGTCTCGACGGGGTGAACACCAGCCTCTCCCGTGGATGCTTCGTCCCCGGCGTGGACCGTCATGGTCCGGAGTTCGCCGTTCAGATAGCAAAAGACCTGCGGTCCGTCATCGGACACCGGGCCTCCCTGATAGACGACCGCGAAATGGTGCCAGCGCCCGTCGTCAACCGGGGTGCGTTGTTCGAGGAGCAAGCTCTTGCCGAACGAGACTCCCGCCACCGCTCCCCGGTTTGGAATCGTGCGGACGTATGCGAAAAAGGCGCGGGTATCGGGCCGCCGCGAACGCAACCCCCAGCCGGCCACCGGGTGGCCATACTGGTAGCCGGATTCAAGCTTGATCCAGCAGGCGAGGGTGCGGGGGGCGTCGCCGCTGATGCCGGGCCAGTCGGTGCGGACCAGGCCGCCGTTGCCGAGCGAGGCGAGGGCCCGGCCGAACCGGCCGGGGATGCTGGCGAAGGCGGGCTTGTGATCCGGCGAGAGCACGGTGGTGACAGTGGTTTCGGCGGCCGGGTCGCCGCCCGTCGCCTCCAACCGGCCGGGATCCTTCTGGTCGAAGGTCCAATGCAGGCTCGGCTGGGCCTGCGGAAGACTCCTGCTGAATCGCTCCGGGTCGGGGTCAATCGCGGAGAGCTTGCCGCTCCAATGGACGGCACGGGCCTCGTCGGCGGTCAGGATGGTGGCGGTGTGTGCCCCCCCGACGCGGGTGGTCACACGAACCGACCCCTCGAAGACGTGGACCTCGCCCGGCTCGCCGGGAGCGGAAAAGACGCCAAACTCGGTGCCGAGATCGACAACCGTGACTTCCGGGGTCCGGACGGTGAAACCAGCCGCCTCGCCGGACGCCAAAAACCACGCCGTGCCCTGATCGAGACGCAGGTCGTCCTCGTCCTGAAGGGTGAAGTCGGCCGGGGCCGTGATGACCGAGCGCGCGCCGCTGCCGAAGGTGAGTTCGACCGCCCCGTTGGCCAGCTCGAGACGCGAGCCGGGCGCCAGCAAACCGTCCTGCCAGCGAGCCCCGGAGGCCAGATGCGTGACGGTGACGGCGCTCCCGGGAGTGGCCTCGAAGCTCAGCATCGGGGGGGCGTCGGGCACGAGGACGCGCCACATGACGACCGCGCTGATCATGAGAATCGCGGCCGCGGAATACAGCGCGACCCGCAGGGCCCGCTTCTGCCGGGCCTCCGCCACGCGGTCCATCGGCACCGCCCGCAGCGTCCCTACCCCCTCGGCGCGCAACTGCAAGGCGTTGTAAAGCAGCACGTAGTCGCGGTAGATCGCGCGGGCCTCCGGGTTGCCCCGCAACTCGGCCTCCAGCCCGGCAAGGCCATCGCGGTCGAGGGCGCCCTCGAAGAGCTCCTGCAGGGACTGAGCAACGGCAGTAACTTCGGCGGCCTGCAGATCGACGGCACCTTCCCCGACCCGGACGCGACCACCGTCGAACTGAGCATCACCGGCACCCCGACGATCTCGGAGACCTCCGGCACGACCAGCATCACCGCCACCTTGTCGGCCACGAGCGACGAGGCCGTCACGGTCGAGCTGGCCTACTCGGGCACCGCCAGCGTCGTCGACTACACCACCACCGCCACCGGTTTCGTGATCGCGGCCGGCGACCTGACCGCCACCGCCACCATCACCGCAGTGCCGAACTCGGTCTGGGAGGGGGACAAGACCATCGTGGTGGACGTCGCCACCGCCACCCCGGCTGGTGAGAAGGACGGCTTCCAGCAGGTGACCGTCACCATCATCGAGGATGATCCGTTCCCGTACGGTGTGGTCAACATCGACTACGAGAATACGACGGGGACGCCGCTCTACTCGGGATCGGGGCCGAATCCGGAGCTCCCCGGGACCACGTGGAATCAGATCAACGGCGGTCAAATCCACACCGACGTGCTCCTCGTGGATTCCTACGGGGCCACCACCACCGTCAAGTGGTCCAACGCCGGAGCAGGAGGCGGCTGGTACAATACCGGGCAAGGCGGTATTCTGCCGGCCACCGATCTGAGGTGCGATCAGATCTACTCCCCCAACGGGGACCTGACCATTTCCGGGTTGCTGCCCTCGAACAATTACACTTTGTACGTGATCGGCGGGGGGCTGCAGAACGGAAACAGCGCCAGTTGGACCGTCGCCGCCGCCTACACGCAGAGCGGTGGTGATGAAACCAAGACCTGTTCCGGCTGGGACAACGACGGGAATTGGGATCTCGGCCAGAACTACCGGGTCTTTGACGTCAAATCGGACGCCACTGGCAAGGTGGTGTTCACGAGCGGCAGCGGCAAGAACTTCGGTGGCGCCCAGATCGTGGGCACCTTCCCCGCGGCGCAAAACGCATACCTCCTGTGGGCCGGAGGCAAGGGGCTGACCCCGCCCGACAGCGACGTCTCCAACGACTACGACCGCGGCGGCCTGCCGAACGGCGTCGAGTGGGTGGTGGGAGGCGACCCGACCGACGGCAGCGACGACGCCGGCCTCGCGCCGGCCAGCACCGACGACGGTGACAACCTCGTGTTCGTCTACCGCCTCACCGAGGAGGCCAGGACCGATCCGGACACCTCCATTGCGTGCATTTACGGCTCCGACCTCGTCGACGACTGGACGGAAGCCCAGCACGGCGTGGACGGGGTGACCGTCTTCACCGACATCGACGCAATCGACTTCGACCTCCACGAGGTCACGGTGACCATTCCGAAGGCCCTCGCGGTCGACGGACGGATGTTCGCCACGCTCGAGGTCGTCATCACCGAGTAGGAAACGACCTTCCGGCGCCCGGCCCCGCGCCGGGCGCCCCATCCCTTTCTCGCAGGCAATCCCCCGCGTGGCGTCCCTTTTCTTGGTTTTCGGGGCGCCACGCGGGTTTGCGTGCGCGGGCTGACGGTCGAGACGAAGACCGGCGGGCGCTCCGAAGGGACGAAAGGGACCAAAGGGACGAAAAGAATATGGGGGACGGAGGTTACGAGCTTTCGTCCCTTCCGTCCCTTCTTTCACCCCTCGCCCTGCGGGCGAGCCGGGCGCGGGTCATCGCCTCGCTGAGGCCGCCGTTTTCGAGGAACGCCTTCTCGATCGACCGGATCTGCCGGTCGAGCAGGTAGTTGGTCAGCTTCACCAATCCGGCGATGGCATTCACGCAGACCGCGGCGTCCGGGTGTTCGATCGCCCTGCGGAATGTTTCGTAGCCGGCGTTCGGCTGCCGGTTCAGTTCGCGCATTCGTCGCGTGCAGGGGTGGGCGTGTCCCCACTCGGCAATCCCCCGTCCGCGCATGAAATCGCGGTAGTCCTCGAGCAACTCCTCGAGGCTGGCGCGCGCGACGGAGGTCAGGTTCAGTTCGAGCTTCTTCGAGGCGCCCGAGACCTTGCTGCCCTCGACGATGTTCTGTTTCCCCGAGCGCGCCGCCTGCACCATCTGGTCCCAGGTTCGGTCACCTCTGGCAAGGAAGCGCCGGCAGAAGTAGCGGGTTGCATCGAACACGATCAGGGCCTTCTGGTAGGAGGCCAGGCCCTCGTAGCCGCCATGCGGCGGGATGAAGCCGTCGGGAGAAGTGGAGTGCCGTGACATGGCCGATATGTTCGCATGAATAGCATAGCTGGCAAGGGGTTTTTTCGTCCCTTCCGTCCCTTCCGTCCCTTCCGTCCCTTCCGTCCCTGCAAGAACGACCCAGCGACTTACGTTTCCATAATCACATCATACCATGAAAAGTACCCGAACCACCCGACGCACCTTCCTGAAGGGCACCGGCGCCGCGACGGCGGCGATTGCCGCTCCCACCATCATCCCCTCCAGCGTCCTTGGGCGCACCGGGGTTCCGCCCAGCGAGCGCATCGTGATGGGCGGCATCGGCCTGGGCAACCAGGGGCGGAACGACTTTGGCGCCTTTCTGGGCAACAAGGAGGTGCAATACGTCGCGGTCTGCGACGTCCGCAAGAACGTCCGCGACGGCTGGAAGAAGCGGGTCGACGGCGCCTACAGGAGCAAGGACTGCGCGGCCTGCAACGACTTCCGCGAGTTGCTGGCGCGCGACGACATCGACGCGGTGCACATCGCCACCCCCGACCACTGGCACGCCATCATGATCATCGAGGCGTGCCGGCACGGCAAGGACGTCTTCTGCCAGAAGCCGGAGTCGCTGACGCTGGCCGAGGGGCCGCTGATGGTCGCGGCGGCGCGTCGTTACGGGCGGGTGGTTTCGGGCGGCAGCCAGCGGGTCGCCCAAGACTACCGTGGGATCGTCAACAAGTGCTGGGGGGGCGAGCTGGGCCCCATCAAGTCGATCAACGTGCAGATCCAGAACATCTCGCAGCTTTGCAACCTGCCGCCCCAGCCGGTTCCGGCGGGATTTGACTGGGAGATGTGGCTCGGCCCGGCGCCGTGGGCGCCCTACAACGGGAACCGCTGCAGCGGGTCGTACAACACGGCCGGAAACGCCTGGCGGGCCTATCTGGATTACTCGGGCGGGTTCATGACCGACTGGGGGGCGCACCACTTCGGCGGCGCGACCTTCGCCATCGACGTGCGCGAGCTGCAGCCGC
>CAYPUM010000065.1:0-12402 GCA_964413545.1 uncultured Roseibacillus sp.
GGCAAGCGCGCGCTCCAGCGCGCGGCCCGTATAATCCTGCTCCACGGCGTAGCTCGAATTGATGCCGGCGCCGGCGAGAAAGTTGCGGCGCACCGAGGTGCCGGACCCCTTGGGTGCGACCATGATCACGTCGACATTTTCGGGCGGGATCACGCCGGTCTGGTCCTTGTAGGCGATCGAAAACCCGTGGGAGAAGTAGAGCGCGTCGCCTTCCTTGAGGCGCTCCTTGACGACGGGCCAGATGACGCGCTGGGCGGCGTCGGAGACCAGCATCTGGACGATGGAGCCTTTCGCGGCGGCCTCCTCGATCTCGAAGAGGGTCTCGCCCGGGACCCAGCCGTCCTCGACGGCCCGGTCCCAGTCTTTCTGGAACTTCCTTGCCTGGCCAATGATGACGTTGAATCCGTTGTCCCTCATGTTGAGGGCCTGGGCCGGTCCCTGCACGCCGTATCCGATGACGGCGATGGTCTCATTCTTCAAGGTTTCCCGAGCTTTATCGAGGGGGAATTCGTCGCGGGTGACGACCTCTTCGAGCACGCCGCCAAAGTCGATCTTAGCCATCTTGTCTGCTTTCGTTACTTGTTGTCCGGGAGTGGATTTCTCCGTGCGAGGGGTTATCCACAAGTCATTGCGCCCGCCCGGTCAAGTCTTTTCAGGTGGTTGCGCGCCGTAGACCGCCACCGGTCCGACGCCCGGGGGTCCCTGCACGCTGCGGAGTTTCCCGACCGCCCTCGCGACGGCCTCCGCGGCGGTGTCGATCTCCTCTTCGGTGCTGAAGATCGAAAGCGAGAGCCGGAGGCTGGTGCGGGCCTGCGCCTCGGACAGGCCCATGGCTTTCTGCACGTGGCTCGGCTGCTGTTTGCCGGTCATGCAGGCGCTGCCGGCCGAACACTGCACGCCGGCCTCGTCGAGCAGGATCAGCAGGCCGCCCGAGTCGCATCCTTCGAAGGATGCGTGCACAAGGTTGGGCGCCTGATGGCGCGGGGACCCGTTCAGACTGACCCCTTCGATGTCGCGAACGAGGCGCTCCGCGAGCCGGTCGCGCAAACGGCGCATTCCGGCGTGACGATCCCGCCCGAGCGCCTCTCTCATGATCCCGGCCGCTTTCCCGAGGCCGACGATCGAGGCGACGTTCTCGGTTCCGCTCCGCCGGCCGGCTTCCTGCCCGCCGCCGCGGATCATGGGCTCGAAGCGCATGCCCTCGCGGATGTAGAGGGCCCCCACTCCTTTTGGGGCGTGAAACTTGTGGCCGCTGATCGAGAGAAAATCGACCGGGACCTTGCGGACATCGACCGGGATCTTGCCCGCCGCCTGAATGGCGTCGGTGTGAAACGCCCACCCCGCCTCCCGGGCGGTCCGGCACGCCTCCTCGACCGGCTGGATCATCCCGGTCTCGTTGTTGACCCACATGACGGACGCGAAGCCCGGCCGGCCGGCTTCCACGTGGTTCGCAAACTCCTCGATCCGGAGTCGCCCCTCGGGGTCGACGCCGCAGCGGACCACCTCGTAGCCGGCCGCCTCCATCGCTTCGCAGGGGCGCAGCACCGCGCTGTGTTCGATGGCGCTGGTGACGACCCGCGAGTTCTTCCGGCCGATCGCTCTCGCCAGCCACTTCAGGGTCATGTTGTTCGACTCGGTGCCACAGCCGGTGAACACGATCTCGCCGGGGTCGGCGTTGATGAGGGCTGCCACGCGGGACCTCGCCTCGTCAACGGCGCGCCGCACCTCCTTTCCGGCCCGGTAGCCGCTGGAAGGGTTGTGCCAGCGATCCGTCAAATAGGGCATCATGGCCTCCACCACTTCGGGATGGACCTGCGAGGTGGCGTTGGAATCGAGATAGATCACCGGCGCACCCTAAGCACAACCGGGCCGCACCGCAACCGCCTGAAAGGACACATCCCCGCGACCACACCGCCCCATCCTCCTCGAGAGGTCCCCAAGAAGCCTCGTTACGACCACCTGCGCCGCGGCCGGGCCAGGACGAAGGCGGCAAGCCCCAACAGGGAGGCCGTGGCCGGCTCGGGAATCAATTGCAGCTCGAACCGTTCGTAGATCGTCTGCAACTCGAATTCGCCAAAGGCGCTGCCTGACCCAAACACCTGGGAGGACGATCCGGTTCCGACGTCCAGCATGAACTGACCGTCGAAGTCCGCCGTCAGGGTTGATCCGTCCGTGGGAGCGGTGCCGCCGGCATCGATGTCATGGAACATGATCCCGAGGTCCGAATCGCCATCCGAGAACGGTCTCGCTCCCGGTCCGTCCACCACGAGAGGATCCAGGGCATCCCGATCAAGACTCTGGCTGACCGGTCCGGCCGCAACGTCGCCACCGATCTCCCAGTTGTTCAAGCCCACCTGTCCGGTGAAATCGTGTTGTTGCGTGTCAAGGTTCACCACCACCGCCGATCCCGAACCCGACAAGGAAGCTCTCGCAGTGCTCTCGATCACCACGATGTGCTGGTTCGATGGCACGTCCGAGGCGTCAAAGGTGGTCACCTGCAGGGTCTCATTGAGGGTGCTCCATGACGGCGTGCCAACCTCCCCCTCAAGCGACAAATCCACCGAAAACAGGTCCGAGTCCGTGTAAACATACACCCCTTGCGACACCCACGTGTACCCCGTCGGCGGAGGCGGCAGAACCCCCTGACCGCGCGCCGCGGAAAACAGGATGACAAACAGGGCCCCGCATACGGTCAGCGCGAATACGCGCCGCACAAGGTTTCGTTCGGACATGGGCAACGGCAGGTAACAGCTGAAACGTCGCGCCCCACCCGCAACGGATGAAACGCGATATAGTTAAGCTTTCTTAACTATAAGATTTACTTAACAAATTTCCGGGCGGGGTCAAGCCCTATCTGCGGGTTGGGTTGGGAATCTGCTTTGGCGGGCGGGGTGGTGCTGCTAGGGTGGCGGGCATCGAAGCGACGCACGAAGTGCCTGACGCCACGATGGCGGTGTTTTTGGATCTGGAGAACATCGCGTTGGGGGCACGGGATGCCAACTACCCGAGCTTTTCGGTTCAGAAGGTGTTTGAGCGGTTGCTTTTGAAGGGGCACATCGTGGTGAAGAAGGCGTATTGCGACTTTTCGCGGTACAAGGAATTCCGGCGGGATCTGCACGATGCGGCCTTTGAGCTGATCGAGATTCCGCACCTGCGGCAGTCAGGGAAGAATTCGGCGGACATCCGGATGGTGGTGGACGCCCTGGACCTTTGTTATACCAAAGGCCACGTGGACACGTTTGTGATCATCAGCGGGGACTCGGACTTCTCGCCGCTGGTCAGCAAGCTGCGGGAGAACGACAAGAAAGTGATCGGGATGGGCGTCAAGAACTCGAGTTCCGATTTGTTCATCTCGAATTGCGACGAGTTCATCTATTACGACGACCTGGTGCGGCGGGCGCCCCGCCCGAAGGCGGCGTCCAAGGCCGCCAAGAGCGCCCGCAAGAGGACGAACGCAAGGAAAGCCGCTCCGGGCGGCTCGGGTCCGACACTCGAACAGGCCCTCGACCAGGTGGCCGACACCTTCGAGGCGCTCGGCGAGGAGCGCAGCGAGGACGAGCCGATCTGGGGGTCGATGATCAAGCAGGCTCTGAAGCGGCGGAATCCCGGCTTCAACGAGCGCGCGCATGGCTTCCGATCGTTCAACGAGGTTCTCCTCGAGGCCGAGGCGCGCGGCCTTCTCACGCTGGAGGCGGACGAGAAATCCGGCGGATACATCGTGCGGTCGCAGGAGGTGTGAGAGACGGTCCGAAAGACGGCGGCGGGGAACGTTTTTCGTTTCTCCTCCTTGCGGTTGAGGAGTCCTGCTGGTAGCGGTTGTGTCGGCATGGCCAGCCACTGATGATGCCGGCAAGCGCACCAGACTACAGCCCGAATCTCGACCTGCGGCGCCGCTCGATGGCAGAGCCCGCCCTTGCGCCCGACAGCCGGGAACAAGCGCACGATATCGCTTCAACCAAGAAGGGACGGGGCCGTCCCAGGATCCTTGTGGTCACCCCCGAGATCACCTACCTCCCGGAAGGCATGGGAAACCTCGCGCAACGCATGTCGGCCAAGGCGGGAGGACTGGCCGATGTCTCGGCATCCCTCGTGAATGCCCTGCACGCGCAGGGGGCGAGGGTTCACGTGGCCCTTCCGAATTACCGGCGCCTTTTCCGCTTCGAGGTCCCGGGGGTCCTGCAGACCGGGTTCGAGCGGGTCAACCGGGCCCTTCCCGAGCAGCAGGTCCATCTTGCGGAAGACCGCCTCTTCTACCACCGGGACTACATTTATTCGCCCCACGAGAATGTCAACCTGTCGCTGGCCTTTCAGCGCGAGGTGATCAACCACACCATTCCGCAGGTCCGGCCGGACCTGATTCACTGCAACGACTGGATGACGGGGCTGATTCCGGCGGTCACGCGGCGGCTCGGGATCAAGAGTCTTTTCACGGTGCACAACATCCACACCGAAAAGGTCCCGCTGGCGCACATTGAAGACCGCGGCATTGATGCCGCCGACTTCTGGCAGCACTGCTACTACCTGCGTCCCCCGTACAACTACGAGGAAACTCGTGATCACAACCCGGTCGATTTTCTGGCGACGGGGATCTTCGCCTCGGACCATGTGAACAGCGTCTCCCCGACCTTCCTGTCGGAGGTGGTCGACGGGCGTCACGATTTTGTTCCCGGCCACATCTGCCATGAGCTTTGGGAGAAGTGCCACGCCGGATGCGCAAGCGGCATCCTCAACGCTCCCGATTCCTCGTTTGCTCCGCAGACCGATCCTTATCTCGACGTTCATTTCGGTCCGGAGGGGCATCCGGAGGGCAAGCGTGATTGCAAGGTTCGCCTGCAGGAGAGTCTGGGCCTGAAGGTCAACCCGCGGGCGCCGCTGCTGTTCTGGCCGTCGCGTCTCGATCCGGTACAGAAGGGTCCGCAATTGTTGACCGACATTCTTTACCGGATCTGCGCGGACTATCACGATCTTGGGGTGCAGGTGGCCGTCGTGGCGAGCGGCGAGTTCCAGCGGCACTTCAGGGATATCGTGGCGCGGCACGGGCTGCACCATCGGGTTGCGGTGACGGACTTTTCGGAGGCGTTGTCGCACCTCGGTTACGCCGCCGCCGATTTCATGATCATGCCGTCGCTCTTTGAGCCGTGTGGGCTTCCGCAGATGGTCAGCCCGAAGTATGGCACCCTGCCGGTGGCGCATGACACGGGCGGCATTCACGACACCGTCGAGCCGCTGCGTCCGGAGCTGGACTGCGGCAACGGTTTCCTGTTCGAGCACTTCACGAGCGCCGGCCTGCGCTGGGCCGTCGACGAAGCCCTCCGCTTCTATTGCGAACCGGATGGGGTGCGTTTCCGCCAGGTGGGCCGCGTCATGCGCGAGGCCGCCATGCGCTTCAACCATGCCGCCACCGCCGCGGCCTACATCGCCCTCTACGAACGCATGCTGGAACGGCCGGTGACGGCGGAGGGAACCTGACCGCCGCCCTCCTGTCCTCGAATCCCGGAACCCGTCACCCATGAGTCAAGTCTTGCCCAAGACGCTTTGCCGAGGCGCCGCGGTCAGGGATCAGGGGTCAGTCCCCAGCGCCGATACTCTCCCGACCCCTGACTCAAGAAACTGATTGGACGGCGCCCGTGCGAGGACTCTTGATACGGCTGTTTTTCCTCGTGCTTCTGCTGGCATGTGCCGCGGGGGCGGGGTGGTGGAACCGGGAGGCCCTGCGGGAGCTTTACCGGCGCTACACGGCGCCGGCGGCGGAGGCCCGGCCGGCGCCTGATCCCGGAACGTATTCCGTGCTGACCGCGGATCTTTCGTCTCACCGGGCCCGCCTCGGACGCGATTACCGCAACGCCCGCAGCGAGGCGGAGCGCAAGGCGGTGCTTGCGCAGGCCAGGAAACTGTTGGAAGCCGCCCTGCCGCATCTCATGGAATGCTGGCTCGGAACGCCCTGGGACTTCAACGGGATGGCTGAGAAGCCGGGCCACGGCAAGATCGCCTGCGGTTACTTCGTCAGCACCATCCTGCGCGATGCCGGTTTCGAGGTCGAGCGGGTTGAACTGGCGCAACAGGCTTCCCAGAACATCCTGCGCACGTTCCTTCCCGAGGAGGATCTGGTGATTCGCGTCGGCATGAGATACGAGCGCTATCTGGCGGAAATCGAGCGGGCCGGGCCGGGGGTCTTCCTGGTCGGGCTGGACAGCCACGTGGCCTTTCTGGTGGTGGGCGAAGCCGGGATTCGCTTCATTCATTCCTCCGGCCAACGGCCGTGGTGCGTGGTCGACGAATCCCGCCGGGAAGCGGTGACCCTGCAACGCTCGCGATACCGGGTTTCGGGCAATCTCACCGCCAATCCGGGTGTTTTGGAGGGCTGGCTGCTCGGGGCCCCGTTCAAGACTTTCGGTTCCTCTTGAGCCTTTTCATTGCTCGTCGTTCGAGGGCTTTTGCGCCCCGGATGTCGCCGGTGCGGTGCAGGAAGTCGATATAGTTGGCTGCGACGGTTTCGTAATCGGCGGCGTGTTGCCTGAAGTTTCTCTCGAAGGCGGCGAGGGCTTTCTCGAAATGCTCGCGGGCCGGGCCGAAGGCGCGGGACTCGGCCAGCGAGAGGGCCAGATTCGCGTGGGACTGGGCCGTGTCGGGATGGTGGGGTCCGCACTTCCTGAGCCGGGTTTCCAAGGCGATCCAGTGCATTTCCTGGGCGCGCTCGAAATGGCCGCTCTTCTGGTAGAGGGCCCCGAGATTGTTGCAGATTGAAGCCGTCTCGGGGTCATCCTTGCCGAGGAGTTCGTGCGTGGTCTTCAGGGCGTTCAGGAAGAGGGTCTCCGCCTGGTCGAAGTCTCCCTGCGCCTCGAGAAGGAAGGCGAGATTGTTGCTCAGATCCGCCACGTCCAGCTCGGACGGGGGATCCATCCGGGAGAAGATCTCGATCGCCTTCTCGTAATAGTGCCTCGCGGATTCGACATCGCCCTGCTCGTCGCCGATCACGGCCACGCTGGCGCTCACCCGGGCGATCTGCTCGGAATAGCCGGTGCGCCCCTCGAGCAGTTCCAAGGCCTCCAGATAATCCTCCCGGGCCTCGTCCAATCGTCCCAACTGCCGCAGGAGGTCGGCCTTCACCTCCAGCGAAAGCGCCAGTTCGTCAACGATCCCCGGGTCGGCTTCGCCCACCTCGCGCGCCTTGCGCACTGCCGTCTCCGCCGCATGCACCGCCTCCTCCCACTTTTCCTGCTGACAGAGTTCCTTGACCCGTGCTTCGAGCATCTTGAGCAAATTGGCGGTGCCGGATTCCATGACAGTCCAGATGGGTTTGAGAATGAACGGGAAACGATGGGAACCTATGCCGGGTCACTTCCTCTGGCCAGTCCATATTCATCCCTCATGGTTAAGAAGACCAAGGCATTCACTCCGCGCCTTGGGCAGCACCCCGCAGGCCTGCTCGAGCGCCGCGGCAGGGTCCATGCCGGCGGACGCGATCCCGAGTCGCTCCGCAAGGCGTCGTTCGTAATGCAGGAGCACCTTGCGGGTCGGAGGGTGCGACTCGAGGTAGTCGAACGCCCCGGCCAACAGCTCGAACAATTCCGGCACGGGATGTTCGCGTTCGACGGCCCCCTCGAGCAATTGTCCGAAGTAGGCCGCCAGCGAAATGGCGGTGTAGCTGCGGCGCAAGGCGGGCTTGAAATCGAGAACGGACGCTTCCTTCAGGATGTGCAGGTCGCTGCGACGGCTCGGAACCCAGACCAGCTCCGCTTCGACGAACAGATCCAGCAAGCCTGCGAAGGGGCTCCTTGCACGCCGGGCGCCCTTGGCCACGGTCTTGATGAGACCCGCTTCCATGGTGAGCCAATGCACGATGAGGCTCGTGTCGCCGAGCTTCACGGTTCGCATCACGATCCCCCGCCCCTTTTCCATCGGCCCATGCGCGTTCAATTAAAGGACTGTTGTCGTGAGATCATGGCCGCAGGGCGGGCCTCCCTTCATGCGACCCGGGCTCGATCGACGGTTTCTGAATGCCGGATTCCGATTCTACATCCGCTCGAAGTGAAAAGCGAACGTGCGCCCGCCGGCCGCCTGGTTCACCGCCACCGCGCTCTCGGGACTCACGAACTTGAGCTTCCACCGGTCGTGGTCGAGGGTGAGCTGCACATCCCGCTTCCCGGAGGATTTCCATTTCCAGTAACCCTCCCGGCGCGCCAGCAACTCGTCCCCCATGTGACCCTTCGTTTCAAAACGGTAACGCCCGCCCTCGAAGAGCGTGATGCGATGCCGTGCCTCATCGTCCCGGTAGTAAATGACGCTTCCGCCCGGATGAGCCACGAACGGTTTGAAAAGCGAGGGCGGCGCCCCGCCTTCCCCCCGACGCCCCGAGCAACCCGCCAAGGCCCAAAGAACCAGGACCATCAGAAATCGCTGAAAAATGGGCGCCATCGATGACACCACCCATTTCACGACGCCCGACGCCCTCCGGCAAGACCGGAACGCCCGAACGCCGGCTTGGAATCGAGCCTGGCCCCCACTCCCATTCCCCTCCTCCCAACCCGGCCTCCCCCCTCGCCCCCTCGACGCGCCCCCGACCCTCGCACGTGTTTTCGTTAACGATCCTCGCGACGCGTTCCACCGGGATTTCTGGAAATCTGATGCGCATATGGGTATCATCAGACGCCATGAGAACGACGTTGGACATTGAGGGACCCATTCTGCTCGAGGCCAAGGCGTTGGCCCGGCGCCGGGGCCAGAGCCTTGGTCAGACTGTTTCGGAACTCCTGGCGGTGGCGCTCCGCGCCGCGGGTGGCGCCAAGGACGCCCCGAAGCCGGTTTGGATCTCCCACCCGATGGGTGCGCGGGTCGATCTCGCCGATCGAGAAGCCGTCTACGGAGCCATGGATGAGGAGTTCGAATCGGCGAAGGTCGCGGAAGGGCCATGAGCTACGCGCTTGACGTCAACATCCTCCTGTATGCCTCCGATTCCGGCGGAGAGGACTACCAGATCGCCCGGGAGTTTCTGGAGGAGTGCATGGCGGGTCCCGAAGTCCTGTATCTTGGGTGGCCGACCATCATGGGCTATCTGAGGATGGCAACTCACCCACGGATTTTTGCCCGGCCGCTGGGCCCGATTGAGGCCGAGTCGAACATCGACTCCCTGCTCCAGTTGCCGCATGTGCGGGTTCTCGCCAACGTTAACGAAGTGACGTGTTCGCCATGGCGCGTGGGGCATGCCGCCGGCTGCGGACGGCTGAATCCGCGCTCCCAAAGCGCCTTGGGACGGTAATTTTTATTGCATTTGCTTGAAATTTGGGAATACCAGAAGGTCCTAGGCTTCTAAAGTTTGACTTTATAATCAATTTTGATAATTATTCCGTTAAGTTTTCCTAACCCTGATGAATCACGGGAAGTGCTTTCTCTTCTCCGGCTGGCGACGCGTGTGCGGCCGCGGGCGGGAGTGGATCGCGCCCGGCTGTCTCTGGATCGGCTGCGGGTTGGGGTTGTTCGGAGCCGGTTTTTCCGTCGCGAGCGTGGATATTGCGGTATTGACGACCTCGGAGCGGGCGGCGGCGGCCCACGAGGGGTTTCTGGCGTCGCGGCGGGAGCGGATGGCGGTGGAGTTTGATCCGTATGCGGGTCCTCCGGTGGCGCTGGTGGTGGAAGAAGGGCCGGCCCCGTGGGAGGCGCAGCGCCACCCGTGGCACTACCGGGTTCGCGCCACGGTGTTCTGGGTCGGGGAGAAGGCCAGCCCGGGAAATCCGGTCTCGAACATCGCGAGTTCGTGGGATCCGAACTGGCAGAGCAACTTCGGCGGCTACGACCACCCGTTCAAGCGCTCCGGCTATCGGCCCGCGGCGTTCGAGCCGCAGATGAACCCGTTTTACGTTGCGCTGCCTTACAACGACCTTGACAAATCCGGGCGCCACCGGCCGGAAGCGTCGGAGGTGATCCCCTGGTACTGGCGATCGTATCGCGGGCCGTCGATATCGCTCTGCGAAGACCGCTGGGTGGCGATCCACCACGAGGGCGAGGTCTGTTACGCGCAGTGGAAAGACGTGGGCCCGTTCCGGACCGACGATTACCGTTACGTCTTCGAGGGGGAGCGTCCCCAACCGAACCGCAACGGCGATGCCGGGATCGACCTCAGTCCCGCGGTGCGGGACTTCCTCGGACTGCGAGGCAACGCCCTCGTCGACTGGCGGTTCGCCGAGGAAGGCGAGGTTCCGGACGGCCCGTGGGCCTCCTGGCTGAGCTCCGAGCCCGGGGGCCGCGACCCGTGACGAATCACCTGTTCAACCTCTTTTGATGATGCATTCCTTCACCCTTACCCGCATCGCCCCGCGTTCTGATTCCCGTCTTTCGGGATGCATGGGGCGAGGGGGCCGTTTCCGTTGCGCGGAGGCATCCGGTTCATTCCCCGGAGCTCTCCGCAGCGGGCAAGTCGAAGCCGCTGTCCCGCCGGATCTCGATCCTCTGCTGGTCCTCGACCAGGATCCCGTCATTGTGATAGATCGCGGAGAAGCGCGCCGCCGCGTCGCCCCGCAGGGCGTCCCGCACCTCCGTCAAAGCCAGAAGGAGGTAGGCGTCGGGAACGGGTTTGACCTGGTAGGATTCCGATTCCGTCACCACTCCCTCGCGGGCCTCCTGCCTGACCCCCGCCGGCTTGAACCGGCCGTGGCGCACCGAAAGCAGGCGTTTCAGGGCCATGAACCTGCCCTTCACGAAGTCCGCCTTGCGGCCGGGATACGTGTAGTGCACCGCCACCTCGTAGAGACGTCCGTCGATGAAGCGAGCCTCCAGCGACGAGGCGTCATGATCGGGCAACTGCCCCTTTGGCGAACTGACGGTGAGGATCGCGAGGCGCCGGTTTCCCCCCGGCTCGCGCACGACCTGGTCGAGGCCGGTCCGGCGCGCCCAACTGACGAGCCGGCCGGGCGAATCGCCCCACGTCAACCCGAACGGCGGCGGCAGGGGATGAGGCTCCGCCACGGCAGATTGTGGCGCCGCACACCAAGCGGCCATGATGAGGAAGGCGGAGCGAAACATCGCGGCAATCGTGATCGAACATATTTTACATTTCCCAACCAACATGACAAGCGCCCGCCCCGGAAATCCCAGCGGGGGCTGCGGCGGGGAAGCATGCTGGTGGAAGCGGTCGCGGCCATGGCTCTTCTTTCGGTGGCGGGGTTGGTGCTCTTCAAGGGGGCGATCAACGTTCTTGCGCCGCGCCAGTGGACGCTGGTCCAGAACATCACGGATGCCTACATGACCTATGAAAAGGCCTACGCCGAGCGCATCGAGTTCGACGAGGCGGTGGGCGCAGGTTCTCCGTGGCCGAGCTACCCATCCAGCTCTTCCACCAACGTCACCCTCGGAACCCTCCCGGGCGGCCGGACCCTCACCGGGGAGGTCATCCGGACCCGCATGGCTGATTCGAACAACCTGAGTCAGCACGGCGGGGGCGGCACCACCAGCACCAATCCCGCCGAACTCCAGAGTTGGAAACTTCAGAGCCATCTCCTCTACCGGATCGGCGGCAGAGAATACGTGAAGTCCCGAACCGTCGTGCGCACCCAATGAGATCTCCTCCTGTCTCCCCGTATCGCAGGCGCCTGCGGCGCGGCTTCACCCTCATGGAGTTGGCCACCCTGATGCTTCTCGCGATGACAATTTCGGCGATCATGATGACGCTGATGCAGCAGCAGATTTCGTTTTCCCGGATTCTGCGCACGCAGAGTTTCCTGGTCGAGGAAGCCCCGCACATCAACAACTCGATCACGCACATTCTTGCGACGGCGGACGCCTTTCGGCTGCACGAGAACCTTGCCGACGCGGTGGCGGACGCCAACGCCGTCACCGCCGGGGGCAAGGTCCTTGTGGTCGGCTTTCTCAACCCCGACGGGACCACCGAGTTCGGACTGGTGTCCTTCGAGGAAAACTCCGGCGATCCCTTCCTCGGGTATTACCGCATCGATCCCGGGTCGCCCACCGTCACCGCCGGCAACCCGGACTGGGTCATCTCGCACAAGGTTCAGAACGCGGACTTTTTCGTCGAGAGCGGCGTCTTCCGGATGCGGCTGAGCGGTCCGGCAGGCGAGCAGATCACTTATTCCGGCACCCCCAGACTATGAAGCCTCTTATCAACCAGCGCATCGGCCGGGGCCTGAGACTCCGGCGTGGATACATTTCGGTCATCTCGGTGCTCATCCTGAGCAGCACCCTGTTCCTGGTGCTGCTTTCGGCGTACCGCAACTCGATCCAAAGCCAGGACGTCCAGGCGGCGGCGCAATTGCGGATCGACTATGCGCACCGTGAACAGGCCCTCCTGCGGGCAGTCCTCAACGAGTTCCCGAACCAGGCCATGAACACCATGATGGCCAATACCGACACCACCGGCTGGTCGATCAAGAACCGCTGGCGCTGGATCTTCGA
>CAYPUM010000066.1:0-4179 GCA_964413545.1 uncultured Roseibacillus sp.
ATTTTCGCGATGAAGGACGCCTTTCGGAAGGCGAAGGCGATTCTGCTGGAGCCCATCATGGACGTCGAGGTGACCACTCCCGAGTTGTATCAGGGCGACATCATGGGCGACCTGAGCCGTCGCCGGGGACACATTCAGGACACGGTGGTGAAAGGGGACGTGGTCGTCATCAAGGCGCGGGTTCCGCTGGCTGAGATGTTCGGGTATTCGACCGACGTACGCACCATTTCCTCGGGCCGGGCCGCCTTTGTGATGGAGCCTTTGAGTTTTGAGCCCGTTCCGCAACCCATTGTGAACGAGATCTGCAAGGAGCGCGGCACGGTGGCCGCCTGAATCCCATTCCCAGTTCCGCCATGGAAAACCAGAAGATCAGAATCCGCCTCCGGGCCTTTGACCACCGAGCGGTGGACAAGTCGGCGTCCGAGATCGTCGAGACCGCGAAGCGGACCGGCGCGAAGGTGGCGGGCCCCATCCCGCTTCCGACGCGCATCGAGAAGTTTTCGATCAACAAGTCGGTGCACGTCAACAAGGAGTCGGCGGAGCAGTTCGAGATTCGGACGCACAAGCGTCTTCTTGACATCATGGACCCCACGGCCCGGACGGTGGACGAACTGAAGAAGCTCAACCTTCCGGCCGGGGTGGACATCACGATCCGGATTTAGCGGCGGGACCTGACCGCGAACTTGTTTACGACCATGGCACTCGGACTCATCGGAAGGAAGATCGGGATGACGCGGGTCTTCGACCAGGAGGAAGGCCACATGATCGCGGTGACCGTCATTGACGTGACGGGCAACGCATTCGTGCAGCGCAAGACGAAGGAGACCGACGGGTACAACGCGGTGCAGGCGGCCTACGACGAGCAGAAGGAGCAGCGCCTCTCGCAGCCGGTGCGGGGGCATCTCAAGAAACACGGCGCCCCGCCCCGCAAGGTGATCCGCGAGTTCCGCTTTGCGGACGGGGAAGAGCTGCCTTGCGAGGGGGATTCCCATCCGGGGGCGGAATTGTTCAAGGAGGGACAGTGGGTGGACGTGATCGGCGCCACGAAGGGGAAGGGATTCCAAGGGGTGGTGAAGCGCCACAATTTCAGCGGCCAGCCCGACAGTCACGGTCACATGACGCACCGCCGTCCGGGCGCCATCGGGGCCGGCACGTGGCCGGGGAAGATCTGGAAGAACCAGAACATGCCGGGCCGCCAGGGGGCGGAGCGGCGCACCGTGCAGAACCTTCGCATCGTGCAGGTGAGGCCGGAGGATGGCGCGATTCTCGTGTCGGGGGCGGTGCCGGGGCGCCGGGGGGCCTGCGTGGTGATCCGGCCGGCGAAGAAGAAACCGCTGCCCGAGCCGTCCGAAGAGGCGAAATCCGAGTAACCCAGCAGTAGAAGAGACGTTCCATGACCGCTTCCACGATGAGTCTCGAAGACGCGAAGTCCGCCAACCTGCGGGTGGTCGAAGACGCCGGCCGGGGAGACCAGGCGGTGCACGACCTGGTGGTGGCCTATCAGGCCAACCGCCGGACCGGGACGGCGAGCACCAAGATCCGGGCCGAGGTTCGCGGTTCGCGCCGGAAGATGTACCGGCAGAAGGGTACCGGTCACGCGCGGCACGGCGACGGCAAGGGGGTGCAGCACAAGGGAGGCGGGGTGGTCTTCGGCCCGCGGCCGCGCGACTACTCGAAGGCGGTGCCGCGGAAGGTCCGCAAGCTGGCCCTGCGGCGCGTTCTCGGGGACCGGATTGCGGAGGGCTCGGTGCAGTTGGTGGACGACTTCGCGATTGCGGACGGCAGGACGAAATCCTTTGTGAAGGCGATCAACGGCCTGACGGGAGAGGCGAAGGTGCTGGTGGTTGGGAAGGAGTTCGGGGACGAGACCTATCTTGCGGCGCGGAATGCCGGCTGGGCGTTGCTGGAAACCGCGGCGAACGTGAACGTCGAGCAGCTTGCTTCCTACCATGCCATCATCCTGACGCGCGACGCCCTTGAAGTGCTGGCGGCCCGCACGGCCTGAGTGACCCAACGAGAATCGAGCCATGAGAGACATCTACTCCGTCATCGACAACGTCCGGCTTTCCGAGAAGGCGACCCTGCTGCAGGAGCTGAACAACGAGTATGTCTTCAAGGTGGACCGCCGCGCCAACAAGCTCGAGGTCAAGCGGGCGGTGGAGAAGCTATTCGGGGTGAAAGTGACGGCGGTGCGGACCTGCAACTACGCGGGCAAGCGGAAGCGCCTCCGCCGGGCCGACGAAGGCCGCACCGCGCAGTGGAAGAAAGCCATGGTCCGCCTCAAGGAAGGGGACAAGATCGACCTCATCTGACGAAGATCCTCATTGAATCGAAGACGCCGCGACAATCCCAAACCAATTCACGCGAGCCATGCCGATCAAAAGCTTCAATCCCGTGACGCCCTCGAGTCGCTACAAGATGTGGCCGAGCTACGAGGAGATCACCAAGGCGAAGCCCGAGAAAAGCCTCACCGAGCCTCTCAGGAAGAGCGGCGGACGGAACAACCAGGGCCGGATCACCTGCCGCCATGTGGGCGGCGGCCACAAGCGGAAATACCGGCTCGTCGACTTCAAGCGACGCAAGCACGGGATGGCGGCGAGGGTGACGGCGGTCGAATACGACCCCAACCGGACCTGCCGGATCGCGCTCCTCGAATACGAGGACGGCCAGAAGAGCTACATTCTTTGCCCGGTGGGATTGTCGGTGGGCGCCACGGTGGAGTCGGGCGAGCATGTCAGCCCGAAGCCGGGGAATGCCATGCCCTTGAAGAGCGTGCCGCTGGGAACGGCGGTCCACAACATCGAGCTGCGTCCGGGGAGCGGCGGCAAGGTGGCCCGCGCCGCCGGCCAGCAGGCGGTGGTGTCGAACCGCGAAGGGGGGTATGCCCTTGTCAAGATGCCCTCCGGCGAAATCCGCCGCTTTCACGAGAATTGTTTCTGCACGATCGGACAAGTGGGCAATCGGGACCATATGAACGAATCCTCGGGGAAGGCGGGCCGGGCCCGCTGGAAGGGGGTGCGCCCGACGGTCCGCGGGATGTGCATGAACCCCGTCGACCACCCGAACGGGGGCGGCGAAGGCAAATCGAAATCCGGGGGCGGGCGCCAGCACCTGAAGTCACCGTGGGGTCACGTGAAGGGGCAACGGACCCGCAAGAAGAAGAAAGCCAGCGACCAGATGATCGTTCAGAGCCGCCGCAAGAAGAAGCGTTCCTAAGCACTCATCACCAAGCCATGCCACGCTCATTGAAGAAAGGTCCGTTTGTTGACCAGAAGCTGCTTGCCAAGATTGACCGGGCCCAGGAGGCCGGCCAGAAGAAACCCATCAAGACGTGGAGCCGGTGTTCGATGATCACGCCGGATTTTGTGGGGTACACGTTTTTGGTGCACAACGGGAAGGCGTTCACCAACGTCTATGTCACCGAGAACATGGTGGGACACAAACTCGGGGAGTTCGCCCCCACGCGCATCTTCAAGCAGCACAGCGGTATCGGCAAGAAGTAGGCCCCGCGATCATGAAGCGCATTTCCGTCAGTCCCTTCCTCGCCGCCGCCCTTTCCGGGTTGGCGGGGATGGGTGTGGTCCGCGGGGAGGGCGGGGAAGCGAGGGGTGTGGACGGCCTCGAGAACCGGCTGGCGGCGCTTCGCCGGGAGAATGCGGTCCTCAAAAGGGAGCTGGTGGCCGCCAATCAGCGGGAGGCGGACGCCGCGGAAGCCCTTGCGCGGATCAAGCTTCGCCTCGAGGCCCTCGGCAAGAACCTCATCGACGGGGGGGACGACCGTCATGTTCAGGCGGTTTCGGATTTTGCGGTTCTCGACCGCCGCGTCCGGCAACTCGAGGAAGCCACGTTGCGGTTGCTGGGGAGCGTGAACGCCTATCTTCACAGCGCGATCGCGGCCGATCCCGACCTGCGGGCGAAGGTGGAATTGCGCCTGCGGGAGTTGGAGGTTCTTCTCGGGCTGCGGGCTCGTCCGCAGAAGAGCGTGGCGCGGGGGAGCCTCCAGCACGCCAAGGTGGTCAGTATTGATCCGGAGAGCGGCCTTGTGGTCTTGAACGTTGGCGAGAAGCAGGAGGCGCGCATTGGTCTGGTTTTTCGCATCACGCGCGGAGGCGATCCGGTGGGAGAAGGGATGGTGGCCCTGACCCGGGAGGACGTCTGCGGCATATTCATTCAGAAGCT
>CAYPUM010000066.1:4189-6728 GCA_964413545.1 uncultured Roseibacillus sp.
GGCCTTCAGCAAGACGCGAGCGGTATCGCGGACAACGAAGCCGAGCCGGTTCGCTTTGGCGATCTGGCGTCGCTGAAGTCGTTCGAGGCCGAATAGGAACCAACACACATCATGGAAGTTCGCTCCGTTTACAAATATGCCCGGATTTCTCCGAAGAAGGCCCGCGATGTGGCGCGCGAGATCCAGGGGCTTTCGGTTTCGGACGCCTTGGATGCGCTGAACTTCACGCCCCGCAAGGCGGCTTTTCTGATCGGGAAGACGCTGAAGAGCGCGGTGGCCAACGCCGAGAACAACCACGACCTGGTGGCGGAGGCGCTGCACGTGAAGGAGGCCAACATCTCGCAGGGGCCGATGTTCCGGCGCTTCAAGCCCCGCGCCCGTGGGTCGGCCAGCGCCATCAGGAAGCGAACCAGCCACATTTTCATCATCCTCACTGACGAGATCGGCATCGAAGAGAAGGCCGGGCGATCCCGCGGACCGAAGAAGAAGGAAAAGCCCGGAGACGGGAAGGGCGCCTCCGGGGGTCCCGCCGCGGACCAGCAGGAGCGCGCCGCGGCGGACCCCGAAGCGGCGGCCATGGCCGCCGCCGCCTCCGAAGAGGGGCCGGCGGAACCGGAAGAGGCCGCCGTGACGGAACCGGCCTCCGCAGACCCCGAACCCTCCGCCACGGAGACCACCGAAGAAGAATCTGAGAAATCCGCCGGCTGAAGAAACGGCCGGCAGAAGCTCGAAGCATCCGCAACATCACGCATCATGGGACAAAAAGTCAATCCGGTCGGGTTCCGGCTCGTCGTCAATCGCGACTGGCGCTCGAAATGGTATGCCGAGGGCGAGGACTACCGAGGCAAGCTTCACGAGGATCTCGCGGTGCGGAAGTACCTGCGGGAGCGCCTGCAGTCGGCGGCCCTCTCGAAGGTGGTGGTCGAACGCGCCTGGAACAGCGTGCGCGTCACGCTGCACACCTCGCGCCCGGGCCTCGTCATCGGGCGCAAGGGGGCCGAGATCGAGCGCATGACCAACGACATTTCGAAGATCTGTGGCGGGGCGCAGGTGAAGATCGACATCATGGAGGTCCGCAAGCCGGAACTTGACGCCCAACTGGTGGCTGAGAATGTGGCGGTGCAGCTCGAGCGGCGCATCAGCTTCCGGCGGGCGATGAAGCGGGCCCTGCAGACGGCCATGGAGTTCGGGGCGGAGGGGATTCGCCTGCGTTGTGCCGGTCGTCTTGGCGGGGCGGACATTGCGCGGGCGGAGTGGTATCGGCGGGGCAAGGTTCCGCTCCAGACGCTCCGGGTGCCGATCGACTACGGATTTGCGGAGGCGCGCACCGTGTATGGGATCATCGGCGTGAAATGCTGGATCAACCGGAAGGAAGAGAATGAAAAGGACGGCGGGCCCGGCGGCGGCCGGGGGGGCCGTCCGCCCCGCCGCGACGACCGCGGAGGCGGCAATCGGCCGCCGCGATAAGGAATCCCGGAATACCAACCCTGACAGGAGAGAGAAGCCATGGCCTTGATGCCGAAACGAGTCAAGTATCGCAAGACCCAGCGTGGGAATCGCGGAGGGAACGCCCATCGCGGGACCGACGTCAGCTTCGGTGATTACGGGTTGCAGTCCCTTGACCGGGGCTGGATGAGCAACCGCCAGATCGAAGCCTGCCGGGTGGCGATCAACCGATACCTGAAGCGGAAGGGGAAGGTCTGGATACGGATCTTCCCCCACAAGCCGGTGACGGCCCGCCCGCCCGAAACGCGGATGGGCAAGGGCAAGGGCCCGGTGGAGGAATGGGTGGCCGTGATCCGGCCCGGAATGATGCTCTTTGAAGTGGCGG
This sequence comes from uncultured Roseibacillus sp., assembly GCA_964413545.1. Lineage (GTDB taxonomy): Bacteria > Verrucomicrobiota > Verrucomicrobiia > Verrucomicrobiales > Akkermansiaceae > Roseibacillus_B. The sequence goes on from CAYPUM010000066.1 coordinate 6,021, forward strand.
GAGTCTCGGAACGGCTGGCGCGCGAAGCGATGCGCCTCGCCTCGAACAAACTGGGGATTCGCAGCCGCTTCGTGGCCCGGCAATAACACCCCTCCCCGACTTGGAAGAAACCAGAACCTCGAACCCGTCATCCCGTCATGGCCCAGACCAAGCCTCGTGAGATTCGCGAACTGAGCACCGAGGAATTGCAGAGCCGCCTCGGCGACCTCAAGCAGGAGGGGCTCAACCTCCGCCTGCAACAGGTCACCGGCCAACTCGAGAACTCGGCCCGCCTCCGGCTGGTGCGCCGGGAAGCGGCCCGCGTCATGACGGTCCTCAACGAGCGCCGGCGCCATGGGGGCGCCGAAACGCTCTCCAGCCAATCCTGACCATGTCCGAAACCGTCCAGAACAAGCAACCGGGGCTGCGCAAGCAGAGGATCGGGAATGTCATCTCGACCGGCATGAACAAGACCATCGTGGTTGAGTTCATCGCCCGCGTCCCCCATCCGCGCTTCAAGAAGATCATCAAGCGATCGAAGAGATTCTATGCCCATGACGAGAACGGGGAGGCACGGATCGGCGACAAGGTCCGGATCGAGGAAACCCGTCCTCTCTCGAAACTCAAGCGATGGCGGCTGGTGGAGGTTCTGACCCACCACTAGTGCACCGTCGCCTCACTCCCAGCCCGCCTGACTACCGCCATGATCCAGATGGAATCCAAGATCGA
>CAYPUM010000066.1:6828-12380 GCA_964413545.1 uncultured Roseibacillus sp.
CCTCACTCCCAGCCCGCCTGACTACCGCCATGATCCAGATGGAATCCAAGATCGAGATCGCCGACAACACGGGGGCTCGCGTAGCCAAGATGATCGGGGTGCTCGGCAAGAGGACCAAGAGCGCCCATGTCGGCGACGTCATCACGGCTCACGTGCGCGAAGCGATCCCCACGGCCGCCATCAAGAAGGGATCGGTGGTGAAGGCGGTGGTGGTGCGCACCGCGGCCCCGATCCGGCGCGACGACGGTTCGGTTTTGCGCTTTGACGGCAATGCGGTGGTCATCATCGACAAGGACGGCAACCCCCGCGGGACCCGCATCTTTGGTCCGGTGGCGCGGGAGCTTCGGGAACGGAAGTTCATGAAGATCGTCTCGCTGGCCCCCGAGGTTTTATAGGAAGCAAACGGACGACCAACCGCCCTTGCACACGGAAACTCAGCTGAAAGAATCCTCCCGCCATGTCGCGAATCAAGAGCCACGTCAAACCGGGTGATCAAGTGGAGGTCATCGCCGGCAACCACAGAGGCAAGACCGGAACGGTCCTCGAAGTCCGGCCCGCCAAGGGGCAGGTGGTGGTCGAGGGCGTGCGCATCCTGAAGAAGGCCGTCCGCCGGTCCGAGAAGAACCCGGACGGGGGAATCATTGACAAGGACGGCCCGATCCATCTCTCCAACGTCAAGAAAGTCGGATGAAGGGTCCGACGGACCCGGATCCCGGCCCGCGCCGCAACCCGAACCGCTCCTCAACATGACACCAAGTCTTCACGAACACTACCGGCAGCAGGTGGCTCCCGCGCTTCGCGAGGAACTGAACCTCGAGAACATCAACGAGATTCCCGGGATCGAGAAGATCGTGGTCACGAGCCACGTGGGGCATTATCAGGCGGAACGCAAGACCGCGGTCGAGGACGCGGTCGAGGAGATCGCGAGGATCACGGGGCAGAAACCGGGCGTTGTCTACGCCAAGAAGAGCGTTTCGAACTTCAAGGTGCGCGCCGGGGAACTCATCGGGGCGCGGGTGACGCTGCGGGGCGCCCGCATGTGGGAATTCATGGACCGCTTCATTCACGTGACGGCGCCGAACATCCGGGACTTCCGCGGTTTCAGCCCGAAGAGCTTCGACGGGCGTGGGAACTACGCCTGCGGCATCTCGGAGCAGTCGATCTTTCCGGAGATTGAACTCGACAAGATCAAGCGGACCATCGGTTTCGACTTGATCTTTGTGACGACCGCCTCCACCGACGCGGAGGCGAGACGATTGTTGGAACTTCTGGGCTTTCCGTTCCGCAAGGCCCAGGAGAGCAAGGAACCCGCGGCCGCCTGAACCACCGACCGAACAGACGATCATGCCAGTGCTCAGCGATCCCGTTTCTGATTTCCTGACGCGCCTGAAGAACGCTTCGCGGGCGGGAAACGACGAATTCCGGGCCCCCTACTCGAAGATCAAGGCGGAAATCGCCCGCATCCTCAAGGAGGAGGGCTACATCTGGAACTACGAGGTGGACTCCTCGGGACAGTTTCCGGAACTGCGGGTCAAAACGAAATTCGTGGACGGGAGGCCGGCCCTCACCGACCTGAAAAAGGTTTCGAAACCCGGCCGCCGGCGGTATGTCGGGGCGAGGGAAGTTCCGCGGGTGCTCAACGGACTCGGCGTGGCGATCGTTTCCACCTCGCGGGGAGTGATGACCGGCACTCACGCCCAGCGGCAGAACATCGGCGGAGAGCTTCTCGCATACGTCTGGTAACCGAACGAAAGGATCACATCATGTCACGAGTCGGACTCAAACCGATCTCCCTGCCCGAGAAGGTGACCGTTGCCGCCGCCGAAGACGGATCGGTGACGGTGGAAGGTCCGAAGGGGACGTTGCGCTGGACGATGCCCACGGGCCTGACGCTGAGCCAGGAGAACGGGGTTGTCACCGTGTCCCGCGCGGGGGATGCGCGAAAGGAACGCGCCCTGCACGGCACCGTCCGCAGCCTCATCAACAACATGGTGAAGGGCGTGTCGGAGGGCTTCACCAAGGAACTCGAAATCAAGGGCGTCGGTTTCCGGGCCGCCGTCAAGGGGAGCGCCCTCGATCTCAGCGTCGGGCGCTCCCACCCGATCCTTCATCCGATCCCCGAGGCGGTCACGGTGAGCGTCACCGACAACACGAAGATCAGGGTCGAGGGGATCGACAAGCAGGCGGTGGGACAGTTTGCCGCCGAGGTCCGTTCCTACCATCCTCCCGAGCCCTACAAGGGCAAGGGCATCCGATACGCCGGAGAGTATGTGCGCCGCAAGGCCGGCAAGAGCGTCCAGAAGTAAACCCCGTCACTTTCCGATCCCCATGAGCACTCTTGACCGCAAGGAAATCCGGCGCCGGATTCACCGCCGGATCCGCAAGAAGATTTCGGGCACCGCCGGGCGGCCGCGCTTGGCGGTGCACTTTTCCAACAAGAACGTTTATGCCCAGCTCATCGACGATGCGGCCGGGCGGACCCTGTGCGCGGCGTCCAGCCTTGACAAGGAGATCGAGGCCTCCGGGTCCAACGTCCCGGCGGCGGAGAAGGTTGGGGCGCTGCTCTCGGGGCGGGCGAGGGACGCCGGGATTTCTGCAGTGGTCTTCGATCGCGGCGGGCATCTTTACCATGGCAAGGTGAAGGCCCTTGCCGATGCCGCGAGAGAGGGCGGTCTGCAATTCTAACACATCGTGATGATGGTCTCCAGCAACGACAAGCCGACAACCGATCCTGCCCCCGCCATGTCCGGCGAGGTGCAGCCCGAGGCCGGGAAGGACAGCGCCAGCCCTGCGGCGTCCCCCCCCGAAAAGGGTGCTTCCGAGTCCGCGGGCGGGTCCCGCGAACCGGGAGCGGGCGCCGCCTCGAAACCGGAGGGCGGAGGAGCGGGGCCGGCCCGCGGCGGGGAACACCGCCCGGGAATCCGCACTTCAAGGTTTGAAACGGGCGAGCGCAGGCGCCCCCAGCGGGGTTCCGGGCCGTCTGACGCGCCCGAGGAGGAGGACGGGCTCTCGGAGAAGGTGGTGTTCATCAACCGCTGTGCGAAGGTCGTGAAAGGGGGTCGCCGGTTCAGCTTCTCGGCGCTGGTGGTCTGCGGCGACCATGCCGGACAGGTCGGATACGGATTCGGGAAGGCCAACGAGGTCGCGGAATCAATCCGGAAGGCCAGCGAGAACGCCAAACGCAACCTGCAGAAGATGACCCTTGCGGAAGGCACCATCCCGCACGAGACGTATGCGGAATTCGGCGGCGGCAAGGTCCTCCTGAAGCCCGCCTCTCCCGGCACCGGCATCATCGCGGGCGGAGGAGTTCGCGCCGTGTGCGAGGCGGCCGGGATCCGGGACGTCCTCGGCAAGTCGCTCGGATCGAACAATCACGCCAACGTCGTGAAGGCGACGCTCAAGGCCCTCTCGCTCCTTCGCAACCGCGACGAAGTCATGGGCCTGCGGGGCAAGAAGAAGGATACCACGCTCTAACAATCAACCGGAACTCAAGACCGCATGAAGCTTCACGAACTGCAACCGGCCCCCGGGGCGAAGCATCGGAAAAAGCGCCTTGGCAGCGGCGAGAGTTCCGGCACGGGCAAGACCTGCGGAAGGGGTCACAAGGGACAGAACTCCCGCTCCGGAGGAGGGGTCCGGCCGGGGTTCGAGGGAGGGCAGATGCCCCTGCATCGGAGGGTTCCGAAGAAGGGTTTCAGCAACGAGCGCTTCAGGCCGAAGGTTGCCATCGTCAACCTGTCGCAGCTCAACGGCCGCTTCGAGGACGGCGCCACCGTGGACGAGGCCTCCCTGCGGCAGGCCGGCCTCGTGAAGGGAACCTGCGATGCCGTGAAGGTGCTCGGAAACGGGGAACTCGATCGCAAGCTGACGGTGGCGGTGGACGCCGTCAGCGCCGCGGCCCGAGAGAAAATCGAAAAGTCCGGCGGATCGGTGCAGCCGGCGGCTTGAGGCCCCGCGCCCCGGCCGGTTTGCGCGGCGATGGCCCTGCTTCCCAATCCGGATCAATCTGGTAGATCATGATTTCCGCATTCGCGAACATCTGGCGTGTCCCGGAGCTTCGGGACCGCATTCTTTTCACGCTTGTGATGGTTGTCATCGTGCGGCTGGGGGTGGCGATCACGCTCCCGGGGGTGGATGCCTCGGTCATCGACGAATGGTTGGATTGGCGGATGGAGCAGGGGGAGGCCGGCAATCCGATCACCGTGATGCTGAACGTGTTTTCCGGGGGGGCCCTGCAGCAATGCGGGATTTTCGCCCTCGGGATCATGCCCTACATCTCCTCCTCGATCATGATGCAGCTCATGACGGCGGTGGTTCCGAAGCTTGCCAAGCTGGCTCGCGAGGAGGGAGGCCGGGTCAAGATCAACCAGTATACGCGCTACATCACGATTCTCATTTCGCTCGTGCAGGGGTTCCTGCTGGCCAAGACGCTGCAGAATCCGTCGACCATTCCCTACATGGAAGGGATCGAGAAGTTCTCGCCGCTTGTTCCGGAGCCGGGGGTCGGCTTCACGCTCCTGACGGTTCTCACGATCGTGGCCGGCACGATGCTCCTGATGTGGATCGGCGACCAGATCACGGAGCGCGGAATCGGCAACGGCATTTCGCTGATCATCACGGTGAACATCATTGCGGCGTTTCCCGGGGCCCTTGTGCAGGCGTGGAACCAGTATGTGGGCGCCGCCGCGGCGCAGCAGAACCCGTTTTTGCCGATGATTCTGGTGGCGTTGATTGCGCTGCTGCTGATCGTGATCGCGGCGGTGATCGCGATTACGCAGGCGCAACGGCGGATTGCGATCCAGTATGCGAAGCGGGTGGTGGGCCGCAAGCAACTGACCGGGCAGACGCAATATCTGCCGCTGAAGGTGAACTACTCGGGGGTGATGCCGATCATTTTCGCGACCGCGATCCTGCAGTTGCCGATCATGCTGTTGCGGTCGGCGTTTCCGAACCAAGCCTGGTCGGCGTGGATCATGGACAAGCTGGGTCCGCAGAGCATCTGGTTTTACATTGTTTCGGGGGCGATGATTTTCTTCTTCAGCTACTTCTGGGTGGCGACGATGTTTCAGCCGAGCGAGATTGCGGAGAACCTGAAGCGGAGCGGGGGGTATGTGCCCGGGGTTCGCCCCGGGAAGCCGACGGCGGATTTTCTGGACTTCACCATGACGCGTCTGACCTTTGCGGGGGCGTTGTTCTTGACGATCATTTTCGTGATTCCGTCGGTTCTTTCGTTGACGCTGAATCTTGACGTGGTGGTGACGAGTTTCTTCGGCGGGACGAGTCTCCTGATTCTGGTGGGGGTGTTGCTGGACATCCTGCGTCAGACCGAGACCCATCTCCTGCAGCGGCACTACGACGGGTTCCTCCGCAAGGGGAAGATCCGGGGCCGTTACGACCGCCGGCAAGGGGCCGGGGCCGCCGCCTCCAGCACCACTCTCGTCTACCTCTGGGCGTTCGCAGCGGTGCTGGTGCTCCTCGGAATCGTGGCGTGGATCATCAGGACCGGCGGCAGTTGACCGCAGCGATGGCGAAGCGCCGCGTCAACATCCCGA
>CAYPUM010000067.1:0-12282 GCA_964413545.1 uncultured Roseibacillus sp.
CCCGTTCTACAAGACCCCGAACATCGAGCGACTGGCGAACAACGGGCTGAGTTTCACGCACTGCTACGCCCAACCGAACTGCGCACCGACGCGCGCGGCCATGCTCTCGGGCCAGTACCCCGCCCGCGTGAACAACAACGTCTACGTGGTGGGCCACTTGAACCGATACGGTCGCGGCGGGATCAGCAAGGAGAAAGCGCGCTTCACGGGCCCCGAGCAGAGCGAGGATGCCGGGGCAGCAGCGATCACGGTTGCCGAGGCGCTCAAGCGGAACGGGTACGCCACGGCCCACATCGGCAAGTATCACGTGGGCGGGCACGGAACGGAAGAGACCATGCCGGAGAACGTCGGGTTCGACATCAACATCGGCGGCTGCAGAGACGGGCATCAGAAGACCTGTTTCTCGAAGAAGCAGAAGGACGGCAAATGGTCCTTCAAAGGCGTCGCCATGGGACACTTGGACAAATACGGCGCGCCCTACTCCGCTGAGTACTTGAAGAAGCGCGAACTGCCCTCTGAGCTTGAAGGCAAACCCAAGCACATCTGCGACGCCATGGGAGATGCGCTGGAAGAGACGGTCCGCACCTTCGCTGCCGGCGGCAAGCCCTTCTACATCCAGTTCCATCCCTACGCCGTGCACGGCCCTGTGAGGTCACGGCCGGATCTGAGTGCACAAGCGGCGACACGCAAACCGACCCGTGAACACAGCAAGACCGAATACGCGGGGTTCATCTCAGGTTTTGATGAGAACGTGGGACGCCTGCTGGCGGCAATCCAAGATCCGAACGGCGACGGCAACAAGGACGATAGCATCGAGGCCGACACCTTGGTCCTCTTCACATCCGACAACGGCGGCACGCACGCGTCAAACACACCGTTGCGGGGGAAGAAAGGCATGTTCACGGAAGGCGGGGTCCGTGTGCCGCTCATCGCCTACTGGAAAGGCGTCATACCACCGAACACTATCACAGATCACATGGTGCATTCAGTGGATTTCTACGCCACCTACCTCGACCTGGCCGGACGGCAGTGGGCGCCACCGGAGGCTGAGCATCCTCTGGATGGGGATTCGTTTGCCGACATCCTGCGCGATCCCTTCATAGAGCGGAAGCGTCAGCCCATCTTCTTCCTGTTCCCCGGCTACATGGACACTCGGGCCCAGCCCTGTGTTGTGGCCATCGACGAAGTGGATGGCAAGCGCTACAAGCTTCACTTCACCTACGAGACCAACTCCTGGGAGCTCTACTGCATCACGGACGACATCGGGGAAGAAAAGAACCTGATTGACAGCCAACACAGGATCGCCGCAGCGCTATCAGCCAAGATCGACGCCTGGCTCAAGCAGGAGCACCCCACCTGGAAGCCCAAGTACCCGCTGAAGAAGGACACAGGCGCGCCCGCCGGCCCACCGCCGCGGCTTTGAGCAATACCAGCGCTCACTACGTCGTCCCCGATAGGAACTTCCGCCCCACCTTCGCAAGCGCACCCCCAAATGCGGCCAAGCCAGCCGCCGTGGACTGGAATATGAGGCGACGCCGGCAGCAACCGTTGCCGTCACACGGCGCGGCGCCCGGGAAGGCGTCGCACCCCCGTCCAACCCCGCGCCCCGAGGCGCCATGAAACCGGGCCCGCTGTTTCACAGGGACAGGTCGCCCAAGCAGGCTGTCCTACGGTTCGTCCGTTCCCTCCTTTTCCTCCTCCTTCGCGGCGGTGGCCGTGGCCGTCTCCGGCTCGTCTTCCTTCGCGAGGAGATCCTCCCACTGGTGGAGTTCGGCGTGCTGGCCGAGGCCCCCGATCTCTCCGAGGAGTTTGAGGCAGCGCTGGCGCCAGTGGGCATAGTCCGGGGGCCGGCGGGGCGTGTCGGCGCTGCGGGGGAACACGAGATAGGTCACCGTCAGGTCGGAGACCGGGCGCCGATAGGGATTGGCGTTCGGATCGATCTCCTTCGCGAGGCGCAGCGAAGCCTCCCCCGTCTTGAAGCTCGGCCCGGCATCACCCACAATCGCGGGATAAAGCTCCCGGCCTCGGATCACCACCACGTAGTCGCCGATGTTGGGGGCGTACGGATCCTGCCGGTCGAGCACCATGTGGATGGGAATCACCACGAACGGGTCATACTCCGCGATCAGGAAGCTGTTTGACTCCATGTCGGCGATCCCGGGCTCCAGCAGGTCCGCAATGCGCTCGCGCAGCCACTTTTTGCGCCCGGCGCCGGTCCCCGGTTCCTTCAATTCCCGCCGGGCGTTCTCGATCCTTCGCTTCCAGCCCGCCAGCATCGGATTCGGCGTGTCGCTGCGCTTCTTCCACCGATAGCTCGTGAACGGCTGATAGTGGGTCGAGTTGACGATCTCCTCGGGCATCACGGGAAGCCGGTCCCCGTCCGAACCGTCCGACACCACGTCCATGTCCCCCTGCAACAGGAAGACCCGCCGCCCCGTTGCCCCGTCCCGCAGGTTCAGCATCGTCTCGCAGTCGTAGAAGTTGTGCCGCGAGAGCAAGTCGTCGAGCCGCGTCACATTCCGTCTCACCCGCGCCACCTTGTTCGCGTAGAGCTTTTCAAACCACGGTGAGACCTCCGCCTCGGCCACCAGCGCCGGCAGTCCCGGTATCAGCTCGCCGAGGTATGCGCTCACCTTCGAGAGTTCCTTCATCGTGACGGACGCGCGGGGCAGGCGGACCCGCAGTTCGTACTCCGCCACATAGCTCTCGCGGTCTTTTCGCTCCAGCGACGCCAGTTCCCCCTCCTCGGTCGTGAGCTTCACTTTGAAGTCGATCCCGTTGGCGAGCTTTCGCAAATCGGTCCCGTCGGGCGGACGCACCACCGCCGGAACCGGCGGCGGGTCGGGCTCGCGCACCTCCGGGGGCGGCACGGGTGCCGGCACGGGGGCGGGGCGCGTCCCTTGGCCGGTCCGGGACGCCTCGCCGGTTCCCGAAACCGGCGGCCGGTCCGTCCCCATGATCTCCTTCAGGTTCCGCACCACCTGCCGGGGATAAACCAGCGCCACCACGATCCCGAAACAAACCAGCAAAAAGAACCCCGCCGAAAGCCACGGAATGCCGCGGCGCCGCTCCCTCCGTTTCACCCCCTCCAGTTCGTGACGTTCTTCGGACACGGACGCGACGGGCGGGCTTGTCAGGCTTCCTCGACGTGGAGCCGGCGCGACCCCATCGTCAGACGGACCAGCGCCACCGGCAATAGCGCTATTCCCGCCGCGACCAGCGCCACCTTCCAGCCCGGGTAAATCCGGGCCCGATCCGCATCGAGGGCCGCCAACGACTCCTCAACCACTTGTTCCTTGTCCACCTCGAGCCAGTTCCGCATCGAGTCAATCGCAGGTTCCATCTCCCCCGGGCGGCTCGCCACCTCCGCAAATTCCGTCGGCACCGGCCCCGGACACACCGCCAACACCGAAATCCCCTGCCGGTGCACCTCCATCCGCAGCGCCTCCGAAAAACTCGTCACATACGCCTTGGTCGCCGCATACACCCCGAACTCCGGCAGAGGCAAGCCGCCCGCCAGAGAACTCACGTTCAATATCGCCCCCCGCCCCGCCGCCAACATCCCCGGCAGAAAACCGTGCGTCAGATGCGTCAGGGCGCTCACGTTCAGCTTCATCACCCGGTCCAGCTTCTCCCACGACGCGGTGACGAACTCGCCACGGTCCCCCATCCCGGCATTGTTGACAAGGAGGCTCGGCGCCCACTCCGTCCCCGCGAACCGGCCAATCATCCCCTCCCGCTGGCGTTCGTCGGTGAGATCCACCGCAAGGCTGCCCACCTCGAGAGCCGGGTTCGCCGCGCGAAGCCGCTCCTCGAGATCCTTCAGACGCCCCTCGCGCCGCGCCACAAGGATCATCCGCCGGCACCATGGCGCCAACTGCACCGCGAATTCCTCCCCCAGACCCGCCGACGCCCCGGTGATCAGGGCACACTCGTATCTCGGAACATCCGTCATGACCTCAGGATGGTTTCTTCGCTTTTGGTTCCATCTGCACGATCCGCAACGGCAACCGCACCACCAGTTCGTCGTCGATCGTCACGTCCACGGAATAGATCCCCGCCTTCGGAAACTTCAACCCCTGAAAGTTCAATACCAGATTGCGCGTCACAAACGGAACCTCGTCCGGAATCTGGACCGGCATGTCGGCCTTGATCGGCATCTTGTTCCGGTCAATCGCAACGCCGTCCTCGTCGATGATGTTGATCAACATCGAATGGTTCCCGCTGTCCTCCGGCGTCAGACAGATGCGCATCGCCAGCGCACACTGTCCGTGCACCACCGGCAGGGCCTTCGCCATCAACGCATCAAAGGTGCCCGAAATCACCATCTTCCCGTTGTAGTCGACCGCGAAGTCGCAAAGTGTGGCAATCTGAATGTCCATCGATCAGTCCCCCCCGCGCCCCTTGTGTGCCTCCCCGAACCTGAAACGTCCAGCGCGAACTCTATTCTTCCCCTTCCTCCGCCGTCTCGTCTCCTTCCTCCTCGACCGGAATGGCGGCCGGGGCATTCTCGACCGAGATGGGAGGCATCGGCATCCCCCCCAATTCTTCCGGCTCTTCGGGTTCCACGGGGAATGCCACCGCAGAGCCGGTATCCCCTTCAATCCGTTCCACCGGCAAGGCCGCCAAAACACCCCCCGCCGGGCCTTCGGCGCCCTCCTCCGTCTCACCGTCGCCCGTTCCGCCCCCTTCGCTCACGATCAGCGCCTTCGAAGGCGGCTTGATCATCAACTCCAACTCATCCTTCAACGGCTCAAAGAACTTCGGCACCATCGGGGCCGCCTTTCTTCCCCCCGAAACGTCCTCCCCGGAGTCCCCCTCGTAAAGCACCGCAAACGCCAGCCGGGGATTCTCATACGGAAGAAAACCCGCATACCATGCCACCTTCCGGTCCTCCGCCGGAATCCATTGCCCGGTCCCGGTCTTGGCCGCGATCCCGGTGAAACTCAGGGCGCCCCGCTGCCCGGTTCCCCCGCTGCCGTGTACCACCTCATGCATCCCTTCGTGCACCACGTCCACCGCGTCCGGGTCCAGCATGAGCGGGTTGCGCGCCTCCGGCCCCGGCGCCGAGAGAACCCTCCCCTTCGCATCCTGCACCTGCCGGATCAGCCGCAACCGCGGCAGAACCGTCCCGTTGGCGATCCCCGCCATCGCCTGCGCCACCTGCAGGGGCGTCGCCTCCCATGCCTGGCCGATGGCGTAGTTCGCGGTGTCCCCGTCCGTGTAGCCCCTCCCAAGCGTCTTGCGAACATACTGTTCCGTCGGCACCCGCCCCGGTGACTCCCCGTGCAACGGCAACCCCGTCTTCGATCCGAACCCCAGCCGCTTCGCCAGCGACAGAAATGACCGCGGACCCGTCTGAATCCCAACCTGATAGAACCAGCAGTTGTTCGATCGCGCGATGGCCCGCTTCACGCTGATCGCCCCGTCGGGATACTTCGAATGGTTGTGAAACCACTTGTCTCCGATCTTGATCTTCACCGGACACTCGATCTTCGTCCATTCCTGCACCGTGTTGTTCGTCAGGGCCGTCAGCGCCACCACCGGCTTGAACGCCGAAGCCGGCGGATACTGCCCCTGGTAGGCCCGCGCGAACATGATCTTCGACGGGTCGTCCCGCAGTTTCTCATACTCCTCTTCGCTGATGCGGGGAACCCACCGATTGATGTCGTAGCTCGGGCGGGACGCCAAAACCAGAACCTCCCCCGTCGGAATGTCGATCACCACCAGCGCCCCCCGCCGGCACGACTTCGCCAGAACGCTCTCTGCGTGCTTCTGCCACTCGAGGTTCAGGGTGGTGACCACGGTATGGCCCACCCGCGGACGCCTCGCCTGCCGGTCCAGCCGCTTGTTCCCCTTCGAGTCGTAGATCACCCGCCGCTCCCCCGCCGTCCCGCTCAGCTCGTCATCGAAAAATTTCTCAAGCCCCGCGTCCCCGTAGCTGTCCTCGAAAAGCGGATCCCCGGCGTTGATCGGCCCCGTCGGCAGCTTCCCTTTGCTTCGCACATACCCGATCACGTGCGCCGCCAGCTCGCCCTCCGGGTAGTGTCTCAAATAGACCGGATGCAGGACGAGCCCCTCCATCAACTTCGCTCCGTACTCCTCCGTCTTCTCCGGGTCAACGATCGAGGAAAATGTGAACGGCAACCAACGCCGGTCTTCGTAGTGCGCCAGCAGCTCCTCGTCCTCCACCGGCCAGGTCTCCCCGGCCAGCGACTGCGCATGCCCGATCCGCTTCCGCGCCCACGAGAGAATCTCCTCCGTGCCGGGATCCTCAAGATGCGCGAACTGCAGCGCAAAATAGTGCCCCACCCGGTTCTGTGCCAGCGGCTGCCCCTCCCGGTCCGTGATGAGACCCCGCGGCCCCGGAATCGAAAGTGTCAATGTCCGGGCTTCCGTCCGCGTAATCACCGAGGCCTCCCGCGCCCCGCCCCCCCCGCCGGACTGCTCCTCCTCCGCCACCGCCCACAATCCACCCCCAAGGCACGCCATCCCGGCGGCCGCCACCAGACTCGGACACATCAACTTCCTCCCCGCCAACGCCAACCAGCATACCCCATCCCCGGCCCCCAGGCAAGATGCCGATTCCGCCATGGCGCCCCGAAAACCACCGCCGTCCACCCCCGCCCGCAATAACCTTGGCTCCGTTAACGTTAACGTTAACGTTAACGAAGTGACGTGTCCGGGACGGAGACGGCGGCGCGGATGGCGGTTCGTCGGCCGGGGGGACGGCGGGGCAGGGCGCGGGTTGCGGGGAAAGCGCGGGAAGGCCGGCCGTCGCACCCGCCGAATGCGCCGCGGCGGCCTTTTTGCTTGTCACCGCCCCGAGCCGGGCTTCCGTTCGGCGCATCATGCCGCCAGAGCTCAACGCCCTTGCCATCGCCCTGCTGGTGGCTCTTCTCATGGTCTGGAATCTGGACCTGATCGCGACCCTCTTGAACCTCCGCTCGCTTCGGCCGAGGCCGCCCGCCGAGTTCCGGGACATCCTCGACGATGAGAAGTATGCCCGTTCACAGGAGTACACGCGCGCCAACTCCCGCCTTTCGGTTTTGGCCGACACGGTTTCGTTAACCGTTCTGCTCGTCTTCTGGTTTGCGGGCGGGTTCGGCTGGCTCGACGGTCTCACCCGTTCGCCGGGGTACGGTCCGATCCTGACCGGGCTGCTATACATCGGGTCCGTGCTGGCCGCGAATCACCTGCTGCACCTTCCCTTTTCGATCTACGACACCTTCGTCCTCGAGGAACGGTTCGGGTTCAACAAGACCACCGTGCGCACCTTCGTCCTCGACCAGATCAAGGGGCTCCTCCTTGCGGCCCTGATCGGACTGCCGCTGCTGGCGGTCATCCTCTGGATCTTTCTCCATGTCGGGCAGGCATGGCTGTGGGCGTGGCTCGTCTTCACGGCCTTCTCGCTGGCCCTCACCTACCTCGCTCCGACCCTCATCATGCCCCTCTTCAACAGGTTCGAGCCGATGGAGGAAGGAGAACTCCGGGACGCCATCCACGAAATGGCCCGTCGCTGCGAATTCCCCCTGCGCGAGGTCACCGTCATGGACGGCTCCCGCCGCTCGTCGAAATCGAACGCCTTCTTCGTCGGCTTCGGCAAGCACAAGAAGATCGCCCTCTTCGACACCCTCGTCAAAAACCACTCCCGGGACGAGCTGGTGGCGGTTCTCGCCCACGAGATCGGTCACTTCAAGCGCAGGCACATCATCCAGCGCCTCATCCTCTCCGTCGTCCAGTCCGGCCTCCTGTTCTTCCTGCTGGGGCTCGTGATCGATCCGGAAAGCGGATTCGCCCGGCAGCTCTTCGCGGCCTTCGGGGTCCCTCCCGACCACATCTCCCCGCACGCCGGGCTGGTCTTCTTCATGATTCTCTTCAGCCCGGTGAACCGCTTCCTTGGCATCGCTCTCAATGCGTGGTCACGAAGGCACGAGTTCGAGGCCGACGCCTTTGCGGCAAGCGCCCAGGAAACCCCCCGGCCCCTCGTCTCGGCCCTCAAGAAGCTCTCCGCCGACAACCTCTCGAATCTCACCCCCCACCCGCTCCGCGTCGCCCTCGATTATTCCCACCCCCCGGTCCTCCGGCGCATCGCCGCCCTCGAGGGAGCCGGATCGCTCGAAGCCAATCCCAACCCCTCACACGGCCCGCGCCCTTGATCGCGCCGAACATGACGCCGCCGGGGACCCGCCTTCGCCAGAGGCTTCGGCGCGGCACGCGCCAGCGTCCGCCAGGTTCGCCCGATCCCATGCTCCTCCTGCGGCGGCCCGGGCCCTCACGCCGCCGGCATCGCCCCATCCCGGCTCACTCCTGGGCCGGTTCCGCGGCTTCCGCTCCGCCTTTCCCGGTCTTTTCCACTGCGTCCTCTTCCTCCTCCGGCTTCGGGGCCTCTTCCTCCTCCGGCTTCGGGGCCTCTTTCAGCAACAGGTAACCGTCCGGATCGAGAACGTTCAGGTGTTTTCCCGCCCGGCGGGCGTAGACCTTGACCACTTCGCCCTTCTCCGGCACGTGCGAATGGCCTCCAAGCCCGGCCGGTTGGGGTCCCGGCCCAAGGTATTTCGACTTCCACGACCGCACCCGCAACCTCCGCGCCGAGCCATGCCGCTCCGCCTTGATCATCCGGTCCACCACGATGGTGGCCGTGTAATAGACATACTCATACTTGTAGTTGAATCGCTTGAGGATCTTCGTCTCGCGCTCGACCTCGATGACGCGGCCGCGGAAAATGTAGGTGGCCATCCCGGCGCGTTTCGCGCCGAGGGGCTCCTTCGCCGCAAACCCCTCCCCGCCCCAGGGAACCGCAAGCATCATCGTGATGAGAATCGCGTAGCGCATGAACCGCCCGGAGCCTAGCTCATCGCGCCGCCGGCCGCAACCCCCATCAGTGTCACCGCTCGTCGATCGACACGTATCGACGCTCCCGCCCGCCGCGGTAAATCTGGCGGGGCCGGGCCAGCACCGGCTTGGACATCATTTCATGCCATTGCGCCAGCCAGCCGACGGAGCGCGCGATCGCAAACAACACCGTGAATTCGTCCGCCGGAAAGTTCATCGCATGCAGAATGATGCCGGAATAGAAGTCCACGTTGGGATACAATTTCCGCTCGACGAAATAATCGTCCTCGAGAGCGATGCGCTCCAGCTCCTTCGCCAACTCCATCAACGGGGTGTCGGCGCTCTGATCGAGCACCTCGTCCGCCATCTTCTTTATGATGCGCGCGCGCGGGTCATAGTTGCGATACACCCGATGCCCGAAGCCCATGAGCCGTTCCTCGCCCTGCTTCACACGCTCGATCAGAGCGGGAATCTTGTCCTTGCTCCCGATCCGCTGAAGCTGACCGAGAACCCGCTCGTTGGCGCCTCCGTGCAACGGACCATACAGCGCCGCGCAGGCCCCCGCCGTCGCCGAGTAGGGATCAGCCAACGAACTGCCGATCGTCCGCATCGCGGTGGTGCTGCAGTTCTGCTCGTGATCGGCGTGCAGCAAGAAGATCAGATCCAGCGCCTTCTCGAATACCGGATTCGGTTCGTAGCTCTGCTCGGGCTTCTTAAGAAGCATGTGAAAAAAGTTTCCCGTATAACCCAGCGAAGTGTTCGGATACACGTAGGGCCAGCCCAGCCGGTGACGCAATGAATAGGCCGCTATCGTGGGCAGCTTCGCGATAATGCGGCAGATCTGCCTCATGCGAACCGCCTCGTCGTTCACCTCCTTCGCCTCCGGGTAAAACGTCGACATCGCCGCGATGCTGCTGACCAATACCCCCATCGGATGGGCATCCGCCCGGAATCCCCCCATCAGGTTCTTGGCCTTCTCGTGCAGCATGCTGCGGCTCATGATCTCCCCCGTCCACTCCTCGAGTTCGTGCCGGTTCGGCAGCCGCCCGTTGATCAGAAGATACGCGGATTCAAGATGCGTGCTGCGTTCGGCGAGATCCTCGATGGGATACCCGCGATACTCCAGAATCCCGCGCTCCCCGTCGAGATACGTGATGCTGCTCTCGCAGGCCGCGGTATTCTTGAAGCCCGGATCGTAGGACATCATTCCGAAGTCGTCCTCCTCGACCTTGATGTCGCGCAATGCCAGCGCCTGAATCGTATCGTCCGTAATCCCGACTTCGTATGTTTGTCCAGTCCGATTGTCAGTAATGGTTAAGGTGTCTGCCATGACAGTATGTTCTTTGGTTTGTCTCACCGCTTTGCGGGGAAGCGCCACGCGGAGCGCCGTTCCGACTCGCTCGAAAGCATCCGAAACCTAATGCCCGCGCGCGTTCTGTCCAATAGGTTCCTCGCCATCCCGCATGACAAAATGTTCCCTGCGCCGTACGCGAGATCCCTATGCTCCGAAGAGGATTTCCGCGCATTTACAGCGGAATTGACGAGCGTACGATCCCCGTCATCGCCGGAACAATAACAACCATGGAAGGGAGGTTGGGGCGGCAGGAATCTCGCCGCCTCGCGCCCTCCGGCCTGCGGCCTCTCCATCTTTCGTCTTCAGACACCAACATGACCATTCGATGACAAGTGCTCCCTTTCTTTCCAGCTTCAAATCCCTCGCGGGTTCGGTCGTCAGTGTGCCGGGCGAGGGTTCGTTTGTGATTGATGATCTCCTTCTGGATTGCTCCGACTGGACCCTTGTTGAGGTCGCCGGCCGGATGAAAAGGACCGGCGAGGCCCGGCGGTTTGCGCTCGGTGGCGAGTCCTCCCCCCTCCCGGGGATTCTTCGCGGATTCGAGCAATCGCCGGCCGCCCCCGCATTTCGCGGCGTCACGCCTTCGTCCGGAGGAAATGGCAGGCCGCGTTCCACATCCCGACTTTCGGGGGCCATGCGCAGCGGCGCCCGGGGATTGGAGGCGCTTGCTGCCACGTCCTCCCGCACCAGTTGCACATCCCCGGCCGCCGCTTCGGCCCGCCCGGATTGCGCTCCTTCACTTGAGCCCTCCCTCGCATTCCCCGCCGGGGACCTGCGTTCCGCCCGCAGCCTCCTCGCGGGGCACCTCTGGGATAGAAAAGGCCGCATCGGACCAATCCGCGACCTCCTCCTCGACCTCGAGGCGCGGAAGCTTCGCTTCCTCGCGGTCGGGGACATCGGAGTCTGCGCCGACACCCCCATGCTCATCGACGTCCGGCGCGCCCCCGGCCTCCGATTTCTCGAAAACAAATCCCCGGTCCGCTTTTCGATCCGCTCCATCAGCGAACTGCTGGCCGCGGGCTGACTGTGCGACTCCCGCCCGCCGGAATGCCGCAACAACAATGAGTTTTTCACGAAGCTGCAACTGAAGCACTCCCTCCTGTTCACCAAGCCCGGACTTCCATGGGCGCCTCAATTCGGATAATGGCAGTCCGCGGCGGGAATGCGAAGGTTCCCGTGGGGTCATACCCCCGCCCCTCGGGACCGTTGCGGCATGACATGCGCCCTCACCCCGAACGGCGCGCCCACTGGACCGGCCTTGCCCATGCCGTCGGCCCGACCCGCCTCAGGGAGCCGCAGGGGAGGCCGTCAATCGTTGCGGTCCGCCGGTTCGCGCCTGCCTTGCCCGGCACGCGCCGCCATCATGAAAAGCCCCGCCCCGGCCGGCGCGGCATCAAGGTTCTCCAGCGGGTGCGCTTCGCATCGCGGGATCCGCCCGCTCGGCCTCCTCGAGCGCCCGGACCAGTTCATCAAACGCCGTCTGCTCGCGATGCGGGTCGGGCGTCCCCTTCAGGCACCCCCCGAACCATTTCGCGAAAGCCGCCCGCCGGCCCGGCGGCCAACCCCGCACCACGCTCTCGCCGCCCCGGCCCGCAATCACGGTCTCCTCGCGCTTCCCGTGCGCCCGACGGGAAATCGCGAGATAATGGTGCAATGCGCTGTCCAACAGAATCCACGGAAAGTTCACGTTCCGCGGCGGCCCGATCACGAGCGTCCGCCCGCTTCCGGACGAGATCTTCATTCCGCGCCTCGGATCGACGCCGAGTTCCGGCAGATCGGCCCCCTTGAAGAAGGCCGCCGCCGCGCCGCCCACCGCGCCCACCACCGTCCCGATCCCATGGGTGAGGCCGCCCGTGCCCACATCCACCAAGGCCCCGCCGGCGGCGCCCGCCACGCTCGCCGCCACCGTCATCTGTCCGCGGCTCAGGCCCCACTTCTTCCATGTCTCGGCCGCCTCGAGGTCGATCCCTTCGTACGCCGGGGCGTCGTCTTCCACCGTCATCAGGTGATGCCGGTAGATTTCGAGGAGGCGCTCGTAGCTGCGGCCTTCGATTCGCCGCACCTTCTCGACATACCGCCGGGTCAGGTCCTTG
>CAYPUM010000068.1:0-12258 GCA_964413545.1 uncultured Roseibacillus sp.
ATGCTCTCCGCGTGGTAGTCGGGCGAGCGGCGTTCCCGCATGCCGATCTCGTCCTGACCTCCTACGCCCTCCTCCAGCGCGATATCGAGCACCTCGAAAAGGTCCCCTTCCATCTCGCCGTGCTCGACGAGGCCCAACACATCAAGAACCCCCGCGCCAAGGTCGCCCAGGCCGCCCGCCGCCTCGACGCCCGCCATCGCCTCTGCCTCACCGGCACCCCCGTCGAAAACCACCTCGGCGAACTCTGGTCGCTCATGAGCTTCCTCATCCCCGGATTCCTCGGCTCCCGCCGCGCCTTCCGCGAACGCTTCCAGACTCCCATCGAGAAGGACCACAACGAAGAACGCCTCGCAGACCTCAAGGAGCGCCTCGCCCCCCTCGTCCTCCGCCGCACCAAGGACGAGGTGGCCTCCGAATTGCCTCCCAAAACCGTCCTCGTCCACCACATCGAACTCACCACCGGTCAGAAGGATCTCTACGAAACGGTCCGCGCCGCCATGCACAAGGAGGTCCGCGACGCCATCGCCGCCCGCGGCCTCGCCCAGTCCCGCATCCTCTTCCTCGACGCCCTCCTCAAACTCCGCCAGATCTGCTGCCACCCCGCCCTCCTCCCGCAGACCACCATCGGCGACACAACCCCCGGCACGACCCCCGGCACGACCGTCCCGGCCGTGACCACCCCCCCCGGCGAAGCCGCTGGCAACACACCCGGCCCGGCCCGCCCCGGCGAAGCACCGCCCAGCCCCGCCGGGTCCAGCTCCCACCGCGATCCCGCCCATCCGCCTCCGCCAAGCTCGCCTACCTCCTCGAACTGCTCGAGGTCCTCCTCGAGGAAGGCCGCCGCATCCTCCTCTTCTCGCAGTTCACCTCCATGCTGGCCCTCATCGCCGGACAGCTACGGAAACTAGGTATCCCGTACATCGAACTCACCGGCGCCTCCCGCGACCGCGGCGCCCTCGTGGACCGCTTCCAGCGCCGCGAGGTTCCCCTCTTCCTGATCTCCCTGAAGGCCGGCGGCGCCGGTCTCAACCTCACCGCCGCCGACACCGTCATCCACTACGACCCATGGTGGAACCCCGCCGTCGAGACCCAGGCCTCGGACCGCGCCCACCGCATCGGCCAGACAAGGCCGGTCTTCGTCCACAAGCTCATCTGCTCCGGCACCGTCGAGGAGAAAATCCGGAACCTCCAGACCGGCAAGGCCCGCCTCGCCGCCGGCCTCCTCGCCGGCGCCAGCCACGCCCCCCTCGACCCCGAATCCCTCCGCACCCTCCTCGGCCCGCCCGCGGAAGACGAGCAGGACAAGCCTCGAACCGATTGAGGATTTTCCGGGTTCCGGTCGGGCGCGGAAATCCCCCAGTCACCCTGTCACCCCGTCATGAATCGAACACGGTGTGCAAGAAGCGGCCATACCGCCCGGTATGTCCGATTGACCATCCCGATGAAAGCCAGTCAAAGTATACCACGCCGGCGCTTCCTTCGTGCCGGGGCCCTCGCGTGCGCGCCGCTGATTCTGCCCTCGCGGTTGTTCGGCGAGTCGGCGCCGTCGCGGACACTCAACGTGGCGATTGCCGGCTGCGGCGACCGCTGCCGGGCGCACGCGGGGGAGTTCTCACGCCTCCCGGGGGTGCGGGTGGTGGCCGTCTGCGACATCTGGCCGCAACGCGCCCGCGAAGCGAAGGCCAATGTCGACAAGCTCACCCGCGACAACCACTGCAAGACCTACCACGACTACCGTAAGATGATGGCGGACCCGGAGGTCGACATCGTGGCCATCGCGGCGCCGGACCACTGGCACGGCCTGATGGCGGTCGAGGCGGCGAACCGCGGCAAGCACATCTACCTCGAGAAGCCCTTCGCCTACTCGATCGAGGAGGGCCGCGCGGTGGTCGAGGCGGTGAAGCGCAACGGAGTGATTCTGCAACACGGCACCCAGCAGCGGTCGACCTGCCACTTCCAGCGGGCGACCTACCTCGCGCGGCACGGCTACCTCGGCGAGGTGGACCTGGTCTACGCGATCTCCCCGGTCGGCCCCATCGGGGGCAACCCGAAAGACACCACGATGCCGGAGGGCTATGACTACGAGTTCTTCACGGGCCCGGCGCCGCGGGTGCCCTTCTTCCGCGAGCTGGTCATCCGCAGGGGGACTTCCGGCTGGTATTTCACCTCGGCCTTCTGCGGCGGGTGGATCCCGGCCTGGGGCAGCCATCACGTCGATTCGGCCCAGTTCGCGCTGGGCAAGGACCGCGAGGCCCCGGTGGCGGTCGAGGCGGAGGGCGCCTACCCGCAGACCGGGGTTTTCGACACCTGCCACACATGGCATGCGGAGTTCCGCTACGCCGACGGCAAGCGGCTCGTCTACTGCACCACCGACCGGCCGAATTGCCCGCCCGTGCGGGGCAACATCGTGGTGGCCGGCAAGCGCGGCTGGGTCGCCGCCACCCGCGGCAAGACGTGGTCGAATCCGGCCAGCCTCGTCGACCGCGTGTGGCCGAAGGACGACCCGGAGCTGCGGTTGATGGACCGTGGCGGCCATTCGGATCACTTCCGGAACTTCATCGAGGCGATCCGGTCCGGGGTGCCGCTGAACGCGCCGCCCGAGGTCGGTCACCTTTCGACCGCGCTCTGTCACCTGACCAGCATCGCGATCGAGACCCAACGCCCGCTGCGCTGGGACGCCGGGAGCGAGTCGTTCCCGGGCGACCCGCTCGCCAACCGCCTGCTCGGCCGCCCGATGAGGAAGCCATGGAACCTCAACGCCTGACCACCCGATGAGCCGCACCCTGATAGCAATCGTCCTGTCACTCCTCTGCGTGGCGCCGGCTGGGTCCGCCGGCCTGGCGTCGTTGCTCGACCAGTTCGCCCGCTACGAGTTCGGGCAGCCGAAGAAAATCCTCCACGAAACCCGCCTCGCGGCGATGGAGGGCACCAGCCAGGAAGACCGGCGCGCGGCCCATGAACGCCTCCTGCTCGAATTCATCCAGTCCGACGCCTCGCTGGCGGCCCGACGCCATGCCTGCCTGTGGCTCGGCATGCTCGGCGGCAAGAAGAGCCTCCCCGTGCTGGCGAAGCTGGCCGGCGACAAGGACATGGGCGACGTGGCGTCGATCGCGGAACGCAACATCCGCGGGGACGGGCCGGCGGCCGGCGAACCCGGCGGGCACCCGCTGGCACGCTTCCGAGCCAAGGCGACCGCGAGCAGTAACCCAGCCGAGCTGTTGCTCGGCGCGATCAAGGGGAAGGACGAGTGCCTCGCCCGCCTCGCATTCGAACTGGCGGCGGAGGGGAGGGCGGCCACCAAGGTCGCCGCCGCCGTGTCCGCCGAAATCGCGAACCTCCCTCCCGGGCGGCAGGTACTCGCCTTGAATCTGCTCGACGGGATCGACCCCGCGGCGGTCGAGCAACTCGCCCGCAGCGGCGCAAAAGAGGTGCGGATCGCCGCCTTGAAGCGGCTGGGCGGACAGCCTTCTCCCGGTCAACTCGACCTGTTGATCGCGACCCTGGCCGCCAACGACGAAGATCTGAAGGCGGCGGCACACCGCGCCCTCGCCGTCACCGGCGAGAATCTGCTTCGTCCGGCCCTGAAGAATGCGCTCCTCTCGAAGGAGAAAGACGTGCAACAGGCGGCGATCGCGGCCGCCGTGGCGTGCGAAGCGGACTGCGTCGCGGAGGATCTGTGGACGCTCGCCTCGCGGGACGATCAGCCCACCCGGGCCGCCGCCGTCACGGCCCTCGGCCGGATCGCTCCCCCCGCCGACTTCAAGAGGATGCTGAAATTCTTCGGCGACCGGTTCGAGTCGCCGGTCCAGCGCGAAATCCAGACCGCCGTGTTCGCAATGGCGCGGCGCCAGACCGACTACGACGCCGCGGCGGCGGCGCTTGAGCAGGCTGCGGGCAACGCCCCGGAGAAGGCGGCCAAAGCGCTGCGCGGCATGGCGGCAAAGCTCTCCACGGTCAAGCCGGCCCAGTCGCTCGAGCAGGTGCGGGACCCCAAGCCCGCCGCCGGCGACACCACCCGCGGGGCCCTGCCGCCCGGTTCGTTCCGTGACCTCACCCCGTCGCGGTTCGAGGTCGCTGCTCATCTCAATTGCGGGCCGCAAGACCGCGTCGAACAGAACGGGATCCGCATCGAGTGCCTCAACGGCAAGCCGTGGAACAGCGGCCCCGGTACCGATCCGGCGTTCTCGGTCAGCTTCGCCGCCTCGTCGCTCGATTTCCGGGTCGGCGGGCTGAAGCCCGGAACCGGCTACCTGCTGCAGGTGCTGCTGGTGTCCGGCCAGGATTTCCCGGGCCACCACTGGCGCAAGACCGGCCCGGTGGTCGCCGGGATCATCGAGGCCGATCCCCGGATGGAAGTCACCATTTGCGAGACCCCATACGCCCTCGGGCTGAAGCACCTCAAGGCCTACGACGCCGTGTTCATGCACTTCAAAAACTACCGCCAGTTCCTGCCCTCGACCGATGCCATGAGGGCAAATCTCGAAAGCTATGTCCGTGGCGGCGGCGGGATGTGCCTGTCGCACTTCGCCTGCGGCGCCATGGAGGAATGGCCCCAGTTCGTCGAGCTTGCCGGCCGCGTGTGGGACGGCAAGGGCCACGACCGGCGGGGGCCGTTCACCGTGCGCGTCGTCGACCCGAACCACCCCGTCACCCGGGGAATCAAAGACTTCGAGACCGACGACAAACTGTATTTCTGCCTCAAGGGAAGTCCCGGGATCCACCTGCTGTGCGATGCCCACTCGAAGGTCAAGAAGGCCCGCCAGCCGCAGGCCTTCGTGCTCGAGCCCGGCAAGGGACGCGTGTTTCTCTGCACCCTCGGCCACGATGTCCGGACCTGCAAACCAAACGAAGTCCGCCAACTCTACCGCCAGGCCACCGCATGGACCGCAGGACTCTGACCGCGCCACCACCCGAAAACCGACAACCGAAAAGCGAAAAACTCTCCCCGCATCAACCATGAAAATCTCCTTCCACACCGACGCCTTCAACACTTCCTTCACCAGCTTCCAGCACTGCCTCGACTGGGCGGAACAGAACGACGTCCACTGGATCGAGTGCGGGCTGATCGACGGGGTGAGCTGGATCCACGGGCTCGGCTACCAGCCGCACGTGGCGCTCTATGAGGATCCCCTGATGCTCCGGAACCGGATGGCGAAGCAGGGCGTGGCCTTCTCGCAGGTCGATGCCGCCTTCCCGCTGTCCGGAGTCGACGGGCCGGCCTACGGGCTGCCCTATGTCTTGAAGACGCTGCCGTGGGCGAAGCTGGCCGGCTGCGAACGGATCGCCACCACCGACGGGCTGCACCGGCCCGAGGGACTGTCCGACGAGCAGGCCATGGAGATCATGAAGCGGCAGTACGAGCAGATCCTCGAGGTGGCGGAGGCCTACGGGATCATCATCAACATCGAGGTGCACGGGTATTTCACCACCAGGCCGGACATGCTCGAACGCATGCTGGCTTTCGTCGACAGCAACCTGCTGCGCCTCAACCTCGACACCGGCAACAGCTTCATCGCCGGACAGGACCCGGTGGAGTTCTGCCGGCGCTTCAAGGACAAGATCAGCCATGTGCATGTGAAGGACGTGAGCGAGTCGCTGGCCGCGATCGCCCGCGGCGGCCAGACCGGAATCGCGCTGAGTCACTGCTCGGTGGGCGAGGGTGTCAACGCCGGCAACATCAAGCGCTGCCTCGAAATCCTGCACCACCACGGGTTCGACGGCCACCTCAGCATCGAGTGCGAAGGACAGGGCGGGCCGCTCCTCGAAAAATCGCTGGCATGGCTGCGCGCCACCCTCAACGAACTGGGGATCCCCGAGGAGAGGTAGACTGTGGCAGGAACCGGCATTCCGCCGTGGCCTCGCAAAATCACGATAATGGTTGAAAGTAGTTGAGCTTGCATCCGGATGGGGCGGCCCGCGATCTTCAGTTCCCGATGAAGAAGAAGCGGGCATCCGGCGCGGGAGGAGTCGCAAGGAAGATTCTCGCGCTCCTCAAGAGCCATCCCGAAGGATTGGACATCCGGCAACTCCGGGAGTTCGGCAACTTTGGAGAGACACAACAGCATTTGGACCGGCGGTTGAGGGACCTCGATCCCCACCACCGCATCGACCGTCTGCGGGAGGGGCGCCGCCTCGTATATCGCTACGCCGGCGAACGCCCCGACGGAGAGTGGGGCTACGAGAAGATCTCCAAGACCCTCCGGGCCAAAATCCTTTCCCGGGATGGCCGCAGGTGCCGCATGTGCGGAAAGACCGTTGATGCGGATGCGATTCGTTTGCATGTAGACCACAAGATCCCGCAGGAATGGGGAGGAATCACCATTGAGGAAAACCTCTGGGCGCTATGCAGCGTGTGTAACGAAGGCAAGCGGAACTACTACGCAAGTTTCGATGCCGGCCTGATGCGGGGAATCCTCGGCCATAGTTCGGTTCACCGGCGTCTTGCAGAATTGCTTCGCGCCCATCTGGGGCAGTGGATTGACTGCGACCTGCTTGAATTCGTCGCCAACTTCGATGACTACCAGACCGATTGGCGGAAGCGCCTCCGGGAGCTTCGCTATTTCGGCTTGGAGATCGAGAGCACTCGAAAGAGACAAGGGAAGCGGAATCTGAGTCTTTACCGGGTGGTGAACTGGACGGAACTTCCTGAAGACCCGAGCCGGGCGGCCCGCGAGTATGAACGCCGCCGTTGGAGGAAGAACCGGGAGAACACGTAGCCGGCCAGTCCACGGCGGTCAGTGCGCTTTCCGGAATCACGAGGCTGCTCTGACTGGCCGCGATACTGCGAGGGCAGTAAAAATCTGCTTGGCAACCGCCTTGGCGACGGGAGGCGGAAAAGCATTTCCAATCTGCCTGTAGGATGAGGTCTTGGTGCCGCTGAACAACCAGTCGTCCGGAAATCCCTGGAGTCTTGCCGTCATGCGGGTGGTCAAGCGGGGCATGCCAACGAATTCAGGCTCCGGGGCGTCCTCCGCGAGGCTCTTCCCGTTGACTCCAAGGCTTGCCCACGCCCGGCGGGCCCTCGTGGGACCAAGATCCGCGCCGCCATGCTTCTTGGAACCGCCGACAAGTGTGGGGGCGATGTCGTTCGCCCGCTCGCGCCACTCATCAGCCTGCATCCATCCTCTCGCCGCCATCAGATCATGCAGCACGTCCCCCACCGTTGGAGCAAGCTTCCCTGTGCCCAAAGGCCACATGAATCCCTTCGCAAGATCTTTCCTGAGCGCAACGATCACCACCCTTGGCCGCAGTTGAGGGACTCCAAAGTCCGAGGCATTCAGCAACTGCCAGCCCGCGACATAGCCAAGCTTCTCGAGTTGATGTCTGAGTTTCCTGCGGTAGTCGTTGAAAACCGCTCCAAGGAAGCCACGAACGTTCTCCAGCATCACAGCCTTCGGGCGGCACTCGTGCACCAGCCGAAGCGCATGCGGAAACAGATCCCTCTCGTCGTCACTCCCAAGCTGCTTGCCGGCAATTGAGAAAGGCGGGCAAGGCACGCCTCCAGCTAGCAAATCGACTCCCCGAAACGCGATTCCCGAGAAGTCCATGACATTCCCCTCGATCACGTTCCATGCGGGGCGATTGAGACGCAAGGTAGCACAGGAAGGCTCGTCGAGTTCAACCAGTGCGACTGCCTCAAACCCTGCCTGTTCCAAACCCAGTGCCTGACCCCCGCCCCCGGCACAGATCTCAACGCATGTAAGCCTATCCATCTTATTCCTCCTCAAGAAACCGGACAATTCTGCGCCGAAGGGTCTGCAGGTCCCTGGTTTGACAGTCCCAGACCGTCATGACGGACCATCCCGCACGCCTCAGCCGCCTCTGAGACTGGCGGTCCCGTTCCACGTTTCGCTGCAACTTGCAGACCCAGTATCTCCGGCGGGACTTGGGAAGCCTCCCGTCGACGCAATTCCTGTGCTGGTGCCAGAAACAGCCATGGACGAAGATGATCTTTCGGCGCCCCGGAAACACGAGGTCGGGTCTTCCCGGGAGATCCTTCCGGTGCAGACGGTAACGATACCCAAGAGAATGCGTCAGACGCCGAACCGTCAGCTCGGGCGATGTGTCCTCCGCCCGGATTCTCCGCATGTTCTCCGAGCGCCGCTGCCTGGAAATCGTATCCGCCACCCCTGTTCACAAATGCAGAATACCGAAAATGTTCCGATGAACAAGTATTTTCTCGTCGGATGATTGTGACACTCAGCTTGCCAGTTGGCAACCAAGTCTGGATCTGAAGAGGCAAATCAGGGGCGAATCTGTTCTCCGGATTCAAGGAAGCTGCCATTCCGCGTTTAGCGGCCGACACCACCACCGAAACCTTCACGCCCGCACTATCGCCGCCCCCCGCCCGCGCGCAAGATCTCTCGGAGTGCGGTGGCTCCTTCTACTCCTCCTTCTCCGCCACGTCCCCGCTCGGACTCCACTCCTCCTCGGCCGGCCCGGTGGCGGCCGCCGCAAGGTTGAAGGCCTGCTCGAGCCCCACAAGGTCGCTCGACGGACGCAGCGTCTCGAAACTCTGCGATTCCTTCTCGAGCTGCTCCTCGGTGTACTCGACCGCCTTGATCGAAAGCCCGATCCGGCGCTCGATCTTGTCGACCTTGATCACGCGGGCCTCCACTTCGTCGCCCACCTTCAGAATGTCCTTCACGCGCTCGACGTGCCCCTCGCTCAGTTGCGAGATGTGGATCAACCCGTCGATGTCGCCGTCCAGGCTCACGAAGGCCCCGAAGCTCGCGATCTTCGCCACCGTCCCCTTCACGATGTCGCCCACCTTGAACTTCGCGTCGATGTCCGACCACGGATCGGTGTCAAGCTGCTTGATCCCCAGCGACACCCGCTGGTTCTCCTTGTCGATGCTCAGCACCACCGCCTCGACCTCCTCGTTCTTCTTCAGAACCTCGCTCGGATGGTTGATCTTCCGCGTCCACGAGAGGTCCGAGACGTGAATCATCCCGTCGATCCCTTCCTCGAGCCCCACGAAGGCCCCGTAGGCCGTCAGGTTGCGAACCTGCCCGCTGATCTTGCTGCCGACCGGATAACGCGCCTCGATCTCGTCCCACGGATTCGGCTCCAGTTGCCGCACCCCCAGCGAGATCTTCTGCTCGTCCGTGCTGATCCCCAGCACGATCGCCTCGATCTCCTGCTCGAGTTCCAGCACGTCGCTGGGCCGGTTGATCCGCTTCACCCACGACAGCTCCGAAACGTGCACCAGGCCTTCCACCCCGCGCTCGAGTTCCACGAACGCCCCGTACGGAAGCAGCTTCGTCACGCTCCCCCGCACCCGCGAGCCGATCGGATACTTCGACTCGATATCCTCCCACGGGTTCTCCGTCATCTGCTTCAACCCCAGCGAAACCCGCTCCTTCTCGCGGTCCACATCCAGAATCTGCACCTCGACCTCCTGCCCGATCCGCAGCATCTCGCTCGGGTGGTTGATCCGTCCCCAGCTCATGTCCGTGATGTGCAACAGCCCGTCCATCCCCTCGAGATCCACGAACGCCCCGAAGTCGGTCAGGTTCTTCACCTGTCCCGTCACCTTGTCGCCCACCTTCACCGTCTGCAGGAACTTCTGACGACGCTCGGCGCGCTCCGCCTCGATCACCTCCCGGCGGCTCAGAACGATGTTCTTCCGCTCGTCGTTCACCTTCACGATCTTGAACTCGTAAACATTGCCGAGATACTCGTTCAGGTCCCCCGGCGGAATGATGTCCACCTGCGAGCCGGGCAAAAACGCCTCCACCCCCACGTTCACCATCAGGCCCCCCTTCACCACGCTCTTCACCTTCCCCTTCACCAGCCCCCCGGCCTCGTAGACCTTCACGATCTTCTCCCAGTTCTGCTTGTGCGCCGCCTTCTCCTTCGACAGCACCACCATCCCCTCGTCGTTCTCCAACCGCTCCAGCAACACCTCCACCTCGTCCCCCACCTCGATCTCCTCGTCCTCGAATTCCGAAACCGGAATCACCCCCTCCGACTTGTACCCAACATCCACGATCACCACCTGCGGGCGGATCTCGATGATCACTCCGGGCACGATCGACCCCTCTCGAAATGCGCGAAACTTCGAATCGATCAGGGAATTCAGCTCCTCCTGCGACGGTTCCGCAACCGCTACTGTACTCATTCTGTCTTGTTTCGGGTTCGGTTAGTTCGGTTCACCTGCCTTCCGACAGTCGCCCCTCCTTCCCGGCGGCACACCCGGGGCGCCAACCACGCGCCGCCTCCCCGCCACGCACCTCCCGGCGCAAAACGGAGCGCGACCCTAGGCCCCTCCCCCCGAAACGCAAGGCAAATCACCCTTCATTCCGCCTTGACTCACCACCCCCGCATCTCCTACCTTCCCGCCCCGCCTCACAAGGCCCCCCCACAACGCGCCCGTAGCTCAATTGGATAGAGCGCCTGACTACGGATCAGGAGGTTGGGGATTCGAATTCTCCCGGGCGTGCTTTTCTTAAATCCCTCACCTTTAAGGGATTACGCGGACAAGAAGCCGCCAAATTTGACACCCCGCCACGGTCATGAAACGGGGTGGTGACAAATTGGTGACAAATCCGCAGGGGCCCGATCAAGGGGGCAATCAGAGGGTTCGGGCCGGTCGCGGAAGCAAGGGCAAACCCGTCGCCACCGTGAAGTTCGGGTCCGCCGCGGTTCCCATCTACCGCACCCAATCCGGCCGCCGGGTCCGCTTCACCATCTCCCACTACCGCCACGGCAAGCGCCTACGTCAGGCATTCCCCACCCTCAACGCGGCAAAACGGGAGGCCCAACTCGTGGCGCAGCGAATCCAGTCCGGCATGCAGCACGTCACCGACATGAAGGCGCAGGACCGTGAAGCCTATCTCGCCGCCTGCCGGATGATCGAGGAGTTCGACGTGCCGCGGGTGTCCGCCATCGAGGACTACGTGCGCTGCCGCCGGATCGCGGGGGCCGAGTCCCTCGCCGCCATGGCGGCCGACTACTCGAAGCACTTCGGCCACATCACCCGCCGCGCCAACGTGCCCGAGGTGGTCGAGCACCTCCTGATCAATAAACAGCAGGATGGCGTGGGCAAGCGCCACCTCGGCCAGATCCGCTCCGTCCTCCGCCGCTTCGCCGCGGCCCACCCCGTCCCGATCCTCGAAGTCACCTCCGCCGACATCGACGCATGGATCCGCAGCCTCGACGTCGGGCCCAGTTCCCGCAACGCGATGCTCCGCTACCTGAACATCCTCTTCACTTTCGCCCTGGAGCAGCGCTACCTCCCCGAGGGCAAGCCCACCGCCACCAGCCAGCTCAAGAAGGTGAAGGTGACCGCCGGGGACGTGCGCATCTTCCCGGTCGACCAGTTCCGCACCCTCATCCACGCCGCCCCGCCGCACTTGGTCCCCCTCCTCTCGATCGGGTCCTTCGCCGGCATCCGGATGGCCGAGATCCTGCGGCTCGACTGGAGTGCGGTCGACCTGCAGCGCCGCATCATCGAGATCCGCCCCGGCCAGGCCAAGACCGCCTCCCGCCGCATCGTCCCCGTCACCGGGAACCTCGCCGCGTGGCTCGACCCTCTCCCCCGGCACGGCCGCGTCGTCCCCTCCGGAGAGATCCTCAAGGAGTCCACCGCCCTAGCCAGGGCTCTCGGCATCGAGTGGCCCCGCAACGTCCTGCGCCACTCCTTCATCAGCTACCGCATCGCCGCCGTGAAGAGCGCCGACCAGGTCGCCCTCGAAGCAGGCAACTCCCCCGCCATCATCTTCAAGCACTACCACGAGCTGACCACCGAAGAGCAGGCCGCCGCCTGGTTCTCGACCCTCCCGAAGCCCGGCCAGTGGGAGAATGCCCACGACTACGACAAGAAGAAGCGGATAGTGACGCTGAAGCCGACGGTGTATTCCATCTGAATTCCGCAAGGGAGCAAACGCGTTCAATCGGTGCTCCAGCGACGGTGCCGAGGCACTTGAGGCAGCAAATGCCTCACTTTCCGGAAAAAGTCAACTTCAACTTGAAGTTTTGACCCTTTCTCCGTAATATATAAGCATGAAGAAAAAGAAAATTCTATTAACAGATAAAAAATATCGCTCAATTATTCATTCAAATAATTGGATCATTGTTGAGTTGGACTTGGTTACCATTAAGCTGATTCCCAGAGTGGTCAGGCCAAATGATATCCTTGGTGGCTTCGTCAGCGGATGCCTTGAGCATCCGCGTTCTTTGAATGATCATGCCGCTGTGGCAGGCATTGATATCTTGGTCCATGAGCCGTCCCCTGACCTTTCCAGAGGCGAGGGC
>CAYPUM010000069.1:0-12215 GCA_964413545.1 uncultured Roseibacillus sp.
CAGAGATCGCGGGTGGTCCGCGCCTGCTGGATGAAGTCTTGCACCGGGCCGATCTGAAACAAGAGAAAGGCGCAGCGTTCCCCGCAGCCACTCAGGGCGCTCACCAAGCCGTTGTGATGCCACATGGTGTGATGCGGGATGCGGGTATCGGCCACGAGATAGGCAAGCAGCGGATGCTTCCGAGCCGAGGTCTCCGGCCAGAGCCGCCACGTTTTCCACCAGCGGACCTCCCACGAATCACCATCGAGAATCCCGACCCTTTGTTGCGCGGCATGCAATTGCCCCTCTGCTGCCGCGGCAGACCGCTGAATGGTGTCCGAAGTCAGGCGCTCACCGCCCAAGGGGTGATGAAAGGCGCAATCCGAATCGGTTTTCCAGTCAGTCCGCACGCGGCTCGTGCGGGAATGCGGGAAAATCATCCGATCGGCTGCCGCCGCCCAGAAATCGTCGCCCCAATGGAAAAGCGGTTTGAATTCCTCACGATCGAGTCCGACCTCGTGCAGATACGAATCGCGAGTTTGAGCGTGTCCCGCGATCCGAAACGGCTTGTGCGGCGGATCGTGAAGAAACGAAGCAAGCTTACGCTTCCAGAAATCTGTTGATGAGAGCGGCATGCTGGATTCGGATCAGAAGTTCTTCGGTGCTGCCGGCCTGGGCGGTGAATTCCTGGACGGGGGCGATGTGGAGCTTGAGGAGGGCGCTCGGGAGGGAGGGCTGAACGGGCGTCGGAGCGCCGGGTGAGATAGGTGGGGCAGCGGGTGTCATGATGGAAAACGCCAATCTCATATCGGATGACGGCCGGAACGTCCATAGAAAGAAACGTCCCGGGACGTCCCGCGGGGTGATGAAGATTCACGTCAATTGTCGGAAAGACTGACCGTTAGGGTGACAGGGGAGGTGGGACAATAGGGCGAGGGCATCGCGCCCCACTCCACGGATACTGCGTATTGCGATGGTGTTCGGGGCGGGCGGCTGCCGTTGCCTATTCCCCCGTTCCGTCCTCGAGCGGATTCCAGACGCGGTGGAATCCGAACTCCTTGAAGTGATTGACGTTGGAGGTGGCGAACTCCGTGACTCCGTGGCGGAGGAGGCTGAGAGCAGTGCGGGTGTCGAAGATGCGGCGCCGCGCGAACGACGACTCGGCGGCCCGGGCCCACATTCGGTCGTGCAGATCGAGGCTTCCCGACGGAAAGCCCAGCAACCGCCAGCGCGGGTGCCGGCGGTAATGCGCCACGACCTGCGCCGCCTCGGGCGCCGGCAAGGGATGCTTCAGGACCGCCGGGTTGCGCAGAAGCACGTAGTACTCGACCAGGATGAACTCGCTGACGGCCACGTCGGCCCGCCCGGAGAATTCCTCCAAGCACCGCCTGGCGGCGGCGTGCCATGGACTGGCGGTGTTCAGGGCGTAGAGCAGCAGATTGGCGTCGATCGAAGTCATGCCTCAAGGGAGCGGGGGTTCCATGTCGCCGAGGGCCGCCTCATGGAGTTCCTCCGCGGAAAGGCCTTGCCACCCAAGGTCGCGGGGCGCCGGGAGGCGCCACTCCCCCGCCGCTGCCGGATCGGACGGATACTTCTCGAACATCTCCTCGACCGCCCGGCGAAAGGTCTCCGCCAGCGACCATTCACGCTCCGCCGCAAATCGTTTCACCCGGCGATACAGCTCGTCCGGCAACTGGATCTGCGTCTTGGTCATGATGGAGAATCTAGTGCTCCATTGTTTTGATGTCAATGTTGGACGGGTTTGTGGGGACGGGTTCCAAGGTGGCGGGGAGTCTGGCGGGGGCGGGGAGGGGGAGGAGCGCGAGAAGCCCTCGGATTTCGAGCGCGTCGTCGCTCGCCAATCGTGGCTTCCGGCGGCACAAGGCCGCCGGGGGCGGTTGTGAGACGCCAATCACATGGCTCGGCCGCGGGCTCACCTCTCGTCGCCCGCTCTCGTCAACCGGTCCGAGTTTGGGAATCCGAAAAGCGATTTGGTCATCCTCGGGGCCTCCGCGCTTCGGGGCGAATCTCCTTCTCCGCTTCCAACCTCTGGGTGTGGGGGCGCGTCCGTGGGTCGTGCGGCAAGGACGCGGATCGAGCCTCGCCTCTTCGGGTGGCACACCCCTCCCCCTGCGCGAGCGGAATGCCATTCCGTTCCGCCTGCGGGGAGAGGGCGTTTACCCGGGAATTGCCGATCACGTCCGCGGAGCGTATCATCTTCTCCGGGTGGACCGCGCCATCGATCAATTCATTCTCTACCTCGCCACCGAGCGGGGGCTTTCGGACGCCTACCAACTGGCGGTCCGAAGGACGCTCGAAGGCCTCGCGAAGTGGGCCCGCGCGAACGGGCACGTCCGCTGGCGCGATCTCGGCGTCGACGAACTCTCGGCCTTTCTGTCCCGGCGGAAGAAGCGCGGTCTCGGGCCCTCTTCGCTCCGCATCGCGGTGGTGCATCTCAAGATCTTCTTCCGCTTTCTCGCGGCCCGCGATCTCATTCCGGCCGATCCCGCCGAGCCGCTGCTGAGCCCCCGCACCGGAAGCACCCTCCCCGAAACCTTGCACGCCGCCCACGTCACGCAGCTGCTTGAATCGATCGATTCCCGCAAGCCGCTCGGCCGCCGCGACCTCGCCCTGCTCGAACTTTTCTACGCCTCGGGACTGCGCCTCGCCGAGGTCTGCCGGGCCCGCCTCGAGAATCTCAACCTCGACGACGGGTTCATCCGCGTCACCGGGAAGGGGAACAAGACCCGTCTCGTGCCGGTCGGAGCACGGGCCCGCAGCGCCCTCGCCGACTACCTCGCCCACGAGCGCCCCAACCTCTTCAAGCGCCGCGCCTGCTCCGAGATCTTCCTCTCGGTCCGCGGCGGCCCGCTCAGTCCGGATCGCGTCCGCCAGATCGTCAAGGGACGCGCCCGGCAGGCCGGCCTCGGCCACAACGCTTACCCCCACCTCCTCCGGCATTCCTTCGCCACCCACCTCCTCGAGAACGGCGCCGACCTGCGCGTCATCCAGGAACTCCTCGGCCACGCCGACATCGCCACCACCCAGATCTACACCCACGTCGACCAGAAACGCCTCGCCGACGTCCACCGAAAGTTCCATCCGCGAGCATAAGCCGCAAGGTGGCGCAGGGATCCTGCCTGCGAGTGTCCCGGCAGGTTTGCAACCTGCCGAGGCCCATGGCGCGGCCAACGCCGCCGGGATGGCGGACGTCCACAAGAAGAAGGATCGGGTCAACCCGAGAGTATTCCTCCCGGAGCATCTCCGCCCCGGTTCGCGCGACGACATCGCATACGCGTAGCGATCCTCTGCTGGTGCGTTCCGCTGTTTACGGACGGCGAGGGATGGGCAATGATCACCGAAGTGGCCTTTCGCCGGGATATCGAGGCCTGCGACCCACGCTTCAAGGTCTTCCACGAACTGATGCGCCGCAAGGTGCATGAGGTTCTGCTGGTGTCGACGCCCTACGACGCATGGATCATGGAAGAGGACGGCCGCCTCGCGGAGGAACTCGTGCACGAATATCGCGGCCTGAACCTCAGCAGTCCGCCCCGGCTCCGATGGGCCGCAGACCGCGAGGAGGCCATGGCCGCGATGGACCGGCACGCCTTTGATCTCGCCATCCTCGTCATGGGCGGCTCGGTCCCGGAAGAACCCGGTTGGCTGGGGGAACTGCGGGTCCGCCGGCCGGAGCTGCCGATCGTGCGACTCGTCCATCGCTGGCGGCCGGAGCCGGGCGGACCAAGCTGCCGGGTTCTGCCGTCGGCTCTGAACCGTGTCTTCGTCTGGCGAGGCCATCGCGATCTCCTCGTGGCAGTGATCAAGAGCGTCGAGGACGCCCTCAATGCCGCGCATGACACGAAGCTGGCGGGAATCAGGATCATCATCGTGGTCGAGGATTCGCCCGAGCACCTCTCGAGCATCCTGCCGATCCTCTACAAGCAGATCGTGGCCCAGACCCAAGCCGTGATCGAACAGGGGCTGAACGACGAGCACCGCCTGCTGGCGATGCGGGCCCGCCCGAAAATCCTTGTGGCGGTCGATTACGAGGAGGCCATGGCGCTCTACCGGAAGTACGAGCCCTGTGTCCTCGGAGTGCTCTCCGACGTCCGCTTTCCGCGGCACGGCGAACCGGACGCACAAGCCGGAATCGACTTCCTGAGCCACGTCAAGGCGGACCGTTTCGACATTCCCCTTCTCCTGATGAGTTCCGAGCCGGCCAATGCGGAGCGGGCCGCGAAGATCCCGGCCGCCTTCGTTGACAAGAACGCGCCCGATTTGATCGCCCGGGTGCGGGGGTTCATGGAGGAGCGCTTCGGGTTCGGGGACTTCCTCTTTCGGGAGGCGGAAGGCGGACGCGTCCTTGCACGAGCTCGCAACCTGCGCGAGCTGGCGAATTGCATCGAGCGGATCCCGGCGGACTCCTTCGTCATGCATGCCCGCCGCAACGACTTCTCCCGCTGGCTGTACGCGCGGGCCGAGGCCGAACTCGCCAACCGCCTCCGGCCCTTGCGCTCCGGGGACTTTGCCTCGCCGGCCGCGTTCCGCGAAATCCTTGCGGGAATCATCCGGGAACGCCTCCGGCAGCGCGAACACGGACTGGTTGTCGATTTCGACCCGGAGTCCTTCGACGGGCAGTTCGAGTTTCTCAGGATTGGAGAAGGTTCGATGGGCGGCAAGGCGCGCGGGCTGGCGTTCGTCTCGGCGCGCCTCCTCTGCGACCCGTCGCTCGGGGAAACCCTCGGGGATGTCGAGCTTCGCATCCCGCCCTCGCTGGCGTTGGGCACCGCGCTCTTCGAGGAGTTCATCACGCACAACGGTCTCGACCACCTCGCGCACCGCGATCTGCCGGACGGGGAGATCGCCCGGCAGTTCCTCGCCGCGCCACTTCCCGAGCCGCTGCGCGACCAGCTCCGGATCGTCCTCGACAAGGTGCGTTGCCCGCTGGCGGTGCGCTCTTCGGGACTGCTCGAGGACGGCCCCTTCGTCGCCTACGCCGGCCTTTACCGCACCGTCATGCTCGGCAACAACCACCCCGACCCCGAGGTCCGGCTGCGCCGGCTCGAGGACGCCGTCCGGCTCGTCTACGCCTCGACCTACGGCCGGGGCCCCCGGGCCTTCGCGCGCCGGGTCGGCCACCGCCTCGCCGAGGAGCGCATGGCGGTCCTGATTCAGCGCCTCGCCGGCAGGCGCTACGGCGGCTGGTTCCACCCGGCCGTCTCGGGGGTGGCGCAGTCGGTGAACTACTACCCATTTGGTAGAATGCAGGCCGGCGACGGGGTGGCGACGATCGCGGCCGGGCTCGGCATGGCGGTGGCCGAGGGCGGCAAGGCGTGGCGGTTCTCGCCCGGCGCACCGGAAGCGCAGCCCCAGCACGCCTCCCCACGCGACGTTCTCGACACCGTCCAGCAGGAGTTCTACAGCCTGCCACTGGAGGCCGCTGACCGGAAGAGCGCCGGCGGAGTGCTCCCCCGGCCCCTGTCGGAAGCGATCGACGAGGAACCGTTCCGCCGCCTCGCGAGCACATACGTCCCCGCCGAAGACCGTATCCGCGACACCGCGGACGCTGACGGGACCCGCCTCATGACCTTCGCTCCGCTGCTGAAGTACGGCCTCGTCGACCTCCCCGGCATCCTCCGGGAGCTGCTGGACCGGGGCCGCCGCGGGATGGGAGGCCCCGTCGAGATCGAGTTCGCTCTCGACCTGCCGCCCGCCGGCGCGGAATCGAAGCCCGTGTTCTCGATCCTCCAACTGCGCCCGATGTCGGCCCGTCGCGAGCTCCGGAGGGTGGAAATCCGCAAGGAGGACCTGCGCGCCGCCGTCTGCACCGGCTCCCACGCCCTCGGCAGCGGAGTCTTCAACGACCTCCGCGAAATCGTGTTCGTCGACCCCAAGGGGTTCGACCCGTCCCGGACCCGCGAAATCCCGCCCCACATCAGCGAGATCAACGCCCGTCTCGCCGCCGAAGGGCGAGGCTATGTCCTCATCGGACCCGGCCGCTGGGGATCGGCCGACCCCTGCCTCGGCATCCCCGTCCAATGGCCCCAGATCAGCGCCGTGGCCGCCATCGTCGAAGCCCGCCACGATCAACTCACCGCCGACCCGTCGCAAGGATCCCATTTCTTCCACAACCTGACCTCCCTCGGAATCCCCTACTTCGCACAGGGGGCGGACGACCACATCGACTGGGAATGGCTCCGGGCACAGCCAAGGACGGCCGAAATCGGCGGCGTCATCGCAGTCCGCCCCGACACCCCGCTGCGTCTCGAGGTCGACGGCCGCGGCGGACGGGCCGTTCTCCGGAGGACCTGACCGCCACCCAACGGGATCCGGACGCCGTTTCCGCAGCGGTCCGGCAGGTTCCGTCTTCACTCAAGACCGATCGACGCCGGAAATCCCGGACAAAGCTCCGCTCGCGAGAGGGCCCGGCCCGGCGGCGCCCTTGCGAAAAAGCGCATCGTTCCATCGGGCAGCCACGCCCCCAATTCGCTGGACCCCGCACCCGGAAGCCGGTAAATGGGACGCATTCGCGCACACGCGCGCTCGCAGCACGTCCCACCATCATCCCCATGGATTACCTCGTCGCGGCCCTCCAGATCATCATCGCCCTCGGAATCTTCAATGTCTGGATTCTCCGGTTCTCGTCGCCAACCTCGTGGAGAGGGGGTGATGCGCGCAACATGAGGGAGGAATTCGCCGCCTACGGATTGCCCCCGGGAGTCATGTCCGCCGTGGGGGCGGCCAAGCTGCTCTGCGCCGTGGGGCTCCTGTTGGGGCTTTGGTTGCCGGCCCTGATTGTTCCCTCCGCCTCCGTGCTCGCCGTCCTCATGGCGGTCGCGATCGCGATGCACTTCAAGGTGAAGGACCCCTTACGCAAATCGCTCCCCGCCTTCACCATGCTGGCCATGTGCGTCGTCGTCGGCATGGCCCGTGGAATGCCGGGGTAACCGTGGTGCATCCGGCGTCGCTCCGGCGCCCGACCCGGCCGAGGTCCGTTCCGTCCTGAGGATCAGCGTCAGAACCGTGACGCTCGACCCGAGCATCAGCAAGGCCGCGACCACCGGATGCAAAAGACCGCCCGCCGCAAGGGCCATCCCGCCCGCGTTGTAGGAAAGCGAGAACGCAAGGATGCCCTCGAGACGCTTCCGAAGTCCCCGGGCGATTCCCAGCGCCCCCGGCAGGATCGAGAGATCGTCGTGCACAAGAAGCGCGTGGCCGGCCCCGTGGGCCGCCGGTTGCCCCGACTCGAGCGCGATGCCGGCCGTGGCCGCCGCGAGCGATTCACAATCGTTCATCCCGTCCCCGATATACAACACCCGCCGGCCCCGGGACTCGATCCGCTCGATCCATCGCGCCTTCTCGCGCGCCGAAACTCCGAGGCGAACCTCGAGGTAACGCCGGTATTCCGGCGGGCAGCTCGTGTCCCCCGTCAGCAATGAGAGCCCGTAGCCCGCCCCGGCCAGCGCCCGCAGGGTCGCCTCCGTGGTCTCCCGGGAAGACTCTTCAAGAACCGCCCGCGCCGCGAAGCGGCCGTCGGCAAACGCATACAGGACGCGCCCCCGATCGTCCGATCCCTCCAACCCCAACCCCTGACGACGGGCAAGAAAGCGATTGCCGAGCAGCACTTCGTGCTTCTCCGAACCGTCCCGGAAACCCGCCCGCACTCCAAGGCCCGGAAGCGCCTCGACCCGCAGGTCGTCGAGGTCGTCCCCGGGATCCCCGGAAAGATTCCAGAACGGCCGGGCCACCGGATGAGTCGAACGCCGTTGAATGACGGCCAGCCACCGCTCCAGCTCCGGCGGGCCGTCCGGCTCGATGTCAAGGGCCGCCAGCCGCAGGATCGGATGCGTCAGCGTTCCGGTCTTGTCGAAGACAACCGTGTCAACGCTCGCAAGACGATCCATGAAATCCGGCCTCACGGCCCGGATCCCGCAAAGCCGGAGGTCCAGCAGCCCCCGCCGCGCCCCCAGCGGAATCGCCAACCCCAGCGCGCAAGGGCATGCCACCACCGTCACCGCAAGAGCGCTGAACCACCCCTCGCGAAGATCGCCCGCCAGCCACCACCCCAGAAGGGTCCCCAGCGTCACCGCCACCACCACCGGAAAAAACACGTTGAGCACCCGCTGCGCAAGCGACTCGATCGAGGACGGGGCCTCGAGCGAGCGGGTGCAGGCCTCGACGATGCGGTCGAGTTCCCGCTCCGTTCCTCGCGCCGTCGCTTCGATCTCGAGCGTCCCGTCGAGGAGACGGCTCCCGGCGAGCACCGGGTCGCCCGGCCGCACCACGACCGGCATGGTTTCACCCGTATGAGCCTGCTGCTCGACATAGGCGGCGCCGCCGCGAACGATCCCGTCGATTGGAAGCCATTCGCCTTCCCGGACTTCGAGGCGATCCCCGCAATTCACCTGCGCCAACGGCCGGACCACAAGCGAGTCGCCCACGATGACCCGCGCCGTTTCGCGGAGCCCCGGAATGGCGGTCGCCAGACGCCGCGCCCGCTCCGTCTGCCGCGCCAGGATGACCTGACCAAAGGTGTATATCGCAAGCAGAATGAGGACCACCTCGTAGTAGATGTCCCCCACCCCCGTGAGGCTCGAGTAAACCGAGGCGGCATACGTGCCCACGATGCCCAACAGAAACAGGTGCTCGAGGGTCAGCCGCGACGCAAAGGCCCGCTTCACCAGCGGCGCCCCCAGCAGAACCATCCCGCCCGCCGTGATGACCGCGAGCAGGGCATGGGCGGCCGCACGCGTGAGCCCCTCCGGCGGGTCGAGGTTCAGCGCAAGCGAGAAGGTCATCGCAAGCCCCGCAAGAAATATCGCAACCCCCAGCCGCAGCGGCTCCAGGGAACGGCGCCGCGCAGCCTCTCCCGCCGGCGGCGATGCCGCGGAGGACCCCGAACATTGGCAACAGCCGCCCATGCTACTGTGACTTTAGTGCTTCCTCGAGGGCTTCGGCCGTCCACGGCCCGCGCCCCTCATGCTCCGAACGCAACCTCTGCACGAGATCGGCTTCGACCGGACCGGCATCGTTGCCCCACGCTCCGCGCACGTAGCTCAGCACCTGCGCCACCTTCTCGTCATCAAGATTCGGCCCCTGGGCCGGCATGACGCTGTTCCATGACCGGCCGTTGACCTCGATCGGCCCCTGCAACCCGTAAAGGACCACCAGCACCGGACGGGCCGGGTCGCCGAGAACCCAGTCCGAGCCCGCCAGGGGGGGAAAGGCGCCGGGAAGCCCCTCGCCGTTCGCCTGGTGGCAGACGGCGCACACCGCGGCGTATGTCTTCTGCCCCTCCGCAACCGGGTCGGTCTGCGAAACGGCCCCCGCCTCCCCCGCCACCTCGCCGCCCGGCGGCGGCGTGACAAGCGGGCCCTCGACGTATTCGTCCCATCGAAAGCCGGCCGATTGCGCGAACAAATACCAGATCCCCCAAATGAGCAGCGGTGCGTAGACAAGGTGCTTCAGCCACCACGGCGCCGTCGTGACTTGTTCCGTCGGCTCGGGATGCTCGCGCCAGATCTGCCCGTGGACCCTGCTGACATCAAGATCTTCGCCGGGTTCCCTCCCTGGGGTCGTGCCTTTCATGGCTTGGTCTCGATGCGCGCCTTGGCCGCTTCCGGCACGTCGTAGCTGGAAAGTTTCAACGATTGCAGATAGGCCACGAGCGCCCGGACGTCCTCCGTCGGAACCACTTCATAACCCTCCTCGGGAGCAAACTCCGGCGGCAGTTGCAGCGCGTCCGGAGATGCGCCGCCCGCGCCGGTCTTTCTCTTCTCGAACAGAAACGGGAACGGCGCCATGATCGAACCCGGAGACGTGATCCGCGGATTGTAAAGGTGCAGGAAATGCCACGTCTCCGAGGGGTTCCGCACGCCGATGTTGGAAAGATCGGGGCCGGTGCGCATGGTTCCCATTTGCGCCCTCCCATGGTTCATGTAATCCCGCGCCACGGTGCGGCGCGATCCCCAGCCGCGCTCGATGTCGGTCCGCGCACGAGCCGGATGCACCTGCTGCGAGTGGCAGTAGATGCAGCCGTCCGCCACGTAAACGTCGCGCCCGCGCTCCTCGAGGCTGCTCAGTTCGGGCGGAATCATTTCGCCCGTCCCGGGATCGGGAACCTGCTCGAAATCCCCCAGCCCCCATACCGGCAGCAGAACCAGCCCGCACCACGCCGACACAAACGTCAGAATGGAGCCAGCGAAGATCCAGCGAAAACGGTTCATGAGCGGGCAGTCAAGGTGTCCGGCGCCTCCTCCGCGCGCCTCTTGAAAAGGGTCGCCTCGGCACCCTGCAATCCGCGCCTCGCCAGCATCCAGATGAAGGACGCCGCAAACGCCGCGTGGCCAAGGGCCATGAGGGATCCTCCCACGCTGCGCGCCCCGAGATAAGGCAGCGTGAGTTCCACAATCTCCATGAAGGGCGTCGTGCCCCGATTCAGCTCCAGCCCCTGCAGCCCCCCCCCATGCGTGAGACTCAACCAATAGATCGCAATGCCAATCGCCGACGGCCAGAAGTGCAGCCGGATCAGCCAGCGGGACGGCCACTCCCGTTCAAGAAGCCGCGGCATGATGTAGTAGATGGCGCCAAAGAAACTCATCGAGGCAAAAGCGTAAACCCCGAGATGCGCATGGGCGACCGTGTAATGCGTGAAATGCGTGACATGGTTGACCGAGCGAAGCGCCGTGAGCGACCCCTGAACCGAAACCAGCGTGTAGGACATCGCGCCGAACACCACAAACCGGAGAGTCGGAGACCACAACAGCGCCTTGAAATGACCCTTCATCGTGAAATGGTGGTTGATCGCCACCGTCACCACCGGAATGAACATCATCACGCTCGCCACCACCGAGGCCGTGATGAGAAAGGCCGGATACGGCCCCCCGATCAGATGGTGCATCCCGTTCCACGCATAAAAAAACGCCAGCGACCAAAAACCGATCGCCGAAAGATAATACGAATGAATCGGACGACCGATGATCTTCGGAATGAGGTAGTAGGCCGCCGCCAGCCCGATCGGCGTGAACCACAGCCCCAGCGCGTTGTGCGCAAACCACCAGTTGACCGGCGGTTGCGCCGGCGCCTGCACCGGCAGAAGCACCAACAACCCGTGCGCCGTGAAATACAACATTGGAAACCAGAAAAAGGCCGCGAATATGTACCATTGCGAAATGTAGATGTGGCCCGGCCGCCGGTTGCGCACAAGGTTCACCCCCGCCAGCACCACGAATGCAAAGGAGGCCAGCAGGAAGGGCGCCGCATACGTCGGATATTCCAGCCATTCGATCGCGGTGCTGTCGCCTCGCAGGATTCCGAACGTCCCCACGGCGTTGCCCATATTCCAGAGCACCGCCGCCAGCGTCAGGCTGC
Organism: uncultured Roseibacillus sp.; assembly: GCA_964413545.1. Lineage (GTDB taxonomy): Bacteria > Verrucomicrobiota > Verrucomicrobiia > Verrucomicrobiales > Akkermansiaceae > Roseibacillus_B. Next base: position 11,350 of record CAYPUM010000069.1, read on the forward strand.
TATGGTCGGCGATCGGGACCCGGCAAAGACGCGAGAGCATCCAGAGCCCGATCCCGATCCCCGCGGTCGACAGCCACCCGTACGCCATCGTGTTCAGGTGCGCGGGCCGCACCCTTCCGAAGGTCAGCCAGCCGGCCTCCGCCAGAAATCCCGGATTGTGCAGCTTGATCGACGCCAGCAGGGCCAGAACCGAACCCGCCAGCAGCCAGAAGAGGCTCGACCCGAGAAACATCCCCACCGGCCACCGCGCCGCTCGATCGACTTCGAGGCGCTCCTGACGGCTCTTCCGGACGGCTTCTGGGTCGGACGGGGTCATTCTTCACGTTCCCTCAAGGCCGGATCGGTGGGAACACCCACCGGCTCCTCCGGCGTGAAGATCGAACGGGCGGCCTCCTCCGGATCCTCGAACTGCCCGTCGGACATCGCCCACCAGAAAGCCCCCAGCGCGGCGCCGCCAAGCAGCAGCATCACGATCAAGACCACCAGCGCCGCACCGAACATGTGGCGAATCTGAACCGGTTTCCCCGGTCATCAAGAGCCTTTGTGAAAATTCTCCCATGCTTGTCGCCTTCGAACCTCCGGCCTTGATCGAGACCAATCGGCTGCTATCGATTTCAGTCGACGGCATGAACACGAACGGAATCCTGCAAACGATCAAAGACCGCGACCCCGACCAGCCCGAGTTCCACCAGGCGGTGCACGAGGTGCTGGAGTCCATCCGCCCCGTCCTCGAACGCAATCCCGCCTACGGACGGGAGGCGGTCCTCGAGCGGATCGTGGAACCGGAGCGGGTGATCCTGTTCCGCGTGCCATGGGTCGACGACGACGGGCAGGTGCATGTCAACCGCGGCTTCGGGGTCGAGATG
>CAYPUM010000070.1:0-12142 GCA_964413545.1 uncultured Roseibacillus sp.
ACCAACAACCAACAACCGGCAACCGGCAACCGGCAACCGGCAACCGGCAACCGGCAACCGGCAACCAACGCCCCCCCGCCTCACAACCCGTGCCCCCGCTCCCCATCAGCGTCTGCACCCTCTGCCTCAACGAGGCCGCGCAGTTGCCTCGATGTCTCGATCAACGACTTCACTTCGCGGAATGGATCGTGCTCGACACCGGCAGCAGCGACGACTCCCCACGAATCGCGGCCGGCCTCGGGGCGCGGGTCGAGCACGGCCCATGGACGGGCTTCAGCGAGACCCGGCGGCGTCACTTCGCCCTCGCCACCCAGCCATGGATCTTCTGGATCGACGCCGACGAAACCATCACCCCGGAACTGGTCGAGGAACTGCGTTCCCTCTTCGCGGGCGGCGGCGATCTCCCTTGCGCCGCCTACGAGGTGAACCGCATGATGTTCTTCGAAGGGCGCTGGATCCGGCACGGCGACTGGTTCCCCGACCGCGTCACGCGCCTCTTCCGGCGCGAGTCATGGTCCCTCGAAGCACGGTCCGTCCACGAATCCGTCACCATCACCGGAAGCACCGGCCGCCTCAGGGCCGTCCTCCCACACTACTCCTACAAGGACTGGAACGACCGCCGCGACCGCATCCGCCGCTACGCCCGCCTCTGGGCTGAACAACACGCCGCCAATCAACCCCGCCCCGGCCCGCTCGCGCCGCCCCTCCACGCCGCATGGCGCTTCCTCCGCGGATACCTCCTCAAACGCGGCTGCCTCGACCGGGGCCCCGGCCTCAAAATCGCCCTCAGCAACGCCGAGGAGGCCTACCTCAAGTATCAGGAACTCCGCCGCCGGACCTCCTGAAGCTCCGCATGCTTCAAAAACGTGTAAACGGCCGCGTAGCACCCCGGAAACTCCCCCGGGAAATCCACCCCGGGAAATTCTGATCGCCACCCTCGCCCGGCCGGTGAAGACTCCCCCGGCGCGCGCCTCGCACCGCCCGTTCCTCCACCCCTTCGTGACCCGTCCTTCCAAGGCTCTTCTCATCTCGCGGTCCACCGGCGTGGGCCTCGACCGTGATGTCGAGATCCTGGAAAGCTCGCTGCGGGCCGCCGGACTGAGCCCCGAAGTCCGGCGCCCCCGTGGCATCTCTTTATGGGCGCGCTTTCTGCCGCCCCCCGGGCCGCGGCTTCCGCTGGTGTTTGTCGAACGCATCCACCCTCGCTGGCTCTCACACGGCCAGCCGCGCTTCCTCGTTCCGAACCAGGAGCGCTTCCCCCGCAGGCATCTCGCGCGCCTCAAGCATGTCGACCACGTCCTCTGCAAAACCGCCCACGCCCGCGAGCGCTTCGCCCCCCATCACCCGTCCGTCCACCACCTCGGATTCACCTCAAGGGACCTCCTCCTCGCCAACCCCGAGCCCGATTACCGCCGCTTCCTCCACCTCGCCGGACGCAGCACCCTCAAGGGAACCGAGGACCTCCTCGCCCTCTGGGCCGGCCGCCCGGACTGGCCTCCCCTCGTCCTCGTCATCGATCCCCGGAACGCCCCCCCCCCCCCCCCCGCGAACGTCCAACTGGTCGACCGCCGCCTCGACACCCGCGAACTCCGGGAACTCCAGAACCGTTGCGGGATCCATCTCTGCCCTTCCCGTTCCGAAGGCTGGGGACACTACCTCGTCGAGGCCGCCTCCTGCCGGGCCGTCGTCCTCACCACCGACGGCCCCCCGATGAATGAAATCATCACCCCCGCCCGCGGCGTCCTTGTCCGCTGCAGCCGCTCCGAACCCCGCCACCTCGGCACGAACTACTATGTCGATCGTGAATCATTGGCCGGAGCGGTCGATTCCCTCCTCGAACGAAGCCCGGCACAGCTCGCCGCCCTCGGCGCCGCCGCCCGCGCATGGTTCGAGGAAAACGACCGCCGCTTCAGGACCCGATCCCCCCTCCTCCTCCAATCCCTCCTCGGTGCGAATCCGTGACCGGCCAGATTCCATCCCACCACATCTTCTGCGCCGGCGACCACACCGTGCCTTTCGCCGCCCTCTGTGCTCTCAACCTCTCGCGCATCTTCGACGGGGACCCCGCCCTGCGCGTCTACGTCCACGTCGACGGCCTCGATTACTTCAAACCCGCCGAGGTCGCTTCCTTCCTCGCCGCCCTGCCGAACACCCGCGTCACCTGCGGACTCTTCGGCATCCGCAACAGCCGCCGCATCCCCGGCCGCTGGCACCAGATCATGGTCAATGAAACGTCAAGGCGCTTCGCTCATGAGGGAATCGCCGCCTTCGTCGACGCCGACTTCTACCTCCTCGACGAGGCATGGCCGGGCCTCCTCCCCCGCGCCCGCCAACCGGACCTCTACTGCCTGACCCACAAAACCCGCCTCGCCCGCCGCGCCATTGTCAACGGACGGTCCTGCAACCCGATCAAAACCCAGCTCTTCGCCCTGCAGCTCGGCCTGCACCAGAACCTCACCACCCAACGCTGGAACAAGGACCCGAAAACAATCCCGAGGCTGAAACGAAAGTACCCCCACGTCCGCTTCGAAATCGAGGAGGATATGGATTCCATGGTCGGAGCGTCCCTCGAAGCCCAGATCCTCGGATACCGCGTCGAGGACGTCAGCGCCCAGTGCGGCGCCGCCCACATCGGCGGCTTCTCCCATATCAGCGCCGGAAAGCTGCACAGCATGGGCGCCCGCAAGATCCCCATGTGGCTCCAGCGCCTCCGCGTCAACAACCGCGCCCGACGCCTGTTCCGCAACCTCGGATGGGACTCCTTCCTCGATCCCCGTTACGAACGGAAGCTCACCGATATGATCGCACACGTCGAGAAGACTCCCGAACTCGCGGAACAATACGCCGCACAGGAACCCTCTCCGAACGAGCGCGCCTTCAAATTGATCGAGGACGCCCTGCGCCCCCGGTGAACCTCCGCCGGTTCCCCGGGGCTCACCTCCCGCGCGCCTCCGCCGCCCCCTCGGAAAACCTCTCTTCCAGCCCCTCCCTGATGATGCGCAGCAGCGTGTCCGCCCGCGCCTCCCAACTGTATCCCCGCTCGAACAATCGAAGCGCCGCCTGTCCCAGCTCGCCCCGAAGCCGCGCATCCGCAAGGCGCTTCAGTCCCTCCGCCCAGCCGTCCGGATCATCCGGTGACACCATCATCGCAACTTCCTCGTTGATCACTTCCCGCATAACCGGAAGGTCCGAGGCGAGAATCGCCTTCCCCGCCGCCATGTACTCGAAGAGCTTCAATGGCGAGGTGAACCTCCCGATGTCCTCCCCCCCTCGCGTCAGAACCTCCCGCTGGTTCGGCAGCAGGCACACATCAAACGCCGCTATATAGGCCGCCACTTCCCCCGGCGGAACCCGCCCGTGGAAAACCACCCCCGCACAGCGCGGATCCCGCCGCCAGCGTTCCACCTCTTCAGGCTGTCCCCCGACAACATGAAAGGTGGCGTTCGCCCCAAGGCCTGCGATCTCCGCGATCACTTCCATCCCCTTGCCGGGCAGCAGACTTCCCGCGTATCCCGCGATCAAATCCCCCCCGCGCCGCCGATCGAGGACCCGCGTCCCGGCTCGCCCGGCCGGTTTCGCCCCGTCCGGCAAAACCCAAACCCGTGACCGGTCCAGGCCCGTCTCCCCGACCAGCGCCTCCTTCAGCGCCTCTGATATCACCACCGCCCCGAGCAGCAAAGGAGAACCAAGGAGCGTCCTCAAGAGCCGCCCGGCTTCCGGACCCTTGCACGACGGCAACATGTGCAGCTCCAGCACAAACGGACAACGCCGGTTGTATCGCAGCAGTTCCGGACTCCGCCCGTACATCACATCCGGACGCCACCACCGCTGCCGCCACATCACCATGCGGTCGCTCCATCGCCGCCGCCGGTAGCGCACACAGTCGATCTCCCGGTCCAACCCGTAATGACTGGCAAGACCCGCCCCTCCCGGATCGCCCCCCCGCGGCATCCGCGCCACCAGCCTCAACCCCTCGACCCGCGGCGCCAACGCCTCGCACATGCGCATCACGTGCACCCCGTTGGCCTCTTCGCCCGGCAACGTCGAGTTCGACAAATACAGCAGCCGCATGGTCGCACCAAGACCGGAGTCGCTCCCCCGGTCACGAGATGACCGGAATCGCAAACAGGTTTCTCTTCACCGGATCCCCCTCGAACTTGTACTCCCGCAGCATGACATCTCCGGAGACACACTTGAACTCGTGGACCCGGTAACCGTGTTCCGCGAAAAACCCGCCAAAGTCTCCCCGGCGAGTCTTCATCCGCCCGGGATCATACTCGAACAGGATATGCGGAGACATCTCCCTCATCACCCGGACGGCCCCTTCCAGAACGTCGAGTTCAAATCCCTCCACATCTATCTTCATGAAATCCACCCGCTCCAGGCCCTTCTCCGCGACATACTCGTCAAGCGCCTTGACAGCCACTTTTACGACTTCATACGCATCCGCTCCGAGGGCTTCGTAGTTCTCGGTCTTTACAAGGGAGCTCACCCCGCCACGGAACTGCCCTTCCTTGACCTGATACATGGGCAATTCGGCGGCCGAGGCCCCGAGGGCGCAGGCATTCACATTGATGTCGCGGAAACCGTTGAGCCGCAGGTTCGCGTGCAGCTTCGCCCGAATGTGGGCCACCGGCTCGAAGGAATGCACCAAATCCCCGCCCCCGCAAAGACTGGCCAATACAACACTGTAAACACCGATGTTGGCCCCGGCGTCCAGGCATACCTGGCCCGGCTTGATCAACCGCACAATCAACTCGAAGTTGCTCCGGTCGTAATCCTCCCCGTCATCCCGCAGCCGTTTCTCGATCTTGTTGTCCAGACCGGCATAGAACCGGCAGCCCCGGAAGGCCGTGATCGCCGTCCAATCCCGATACTTCTCCCGTTCCTTCCTTTTCATCTCTCCCGTGCCGCCCTGAAACCGTGGACCCCTCCCCTTCACCGCCCCGGACCGCCTCCCTGTGAACTACGGTCACCCCCCGCTGTCAAGCAGCGGTCGCGCCGCACTCAAGGATCAGGAACCCCCGCCCTTCATGACGTCCGCAAGGTGGCACGACAGCGCCACAATCAGGTGGGTCGGATTCTCCACTCCCCCCGTCGGAAACACGGAACTCCCCGCAAGGCGAAGATTGTCGACCCCCAGCACCCTCAGATCCCGGTCCACGACAGCCCGCTCCGCGTCCGCCGAGTAGCGGGTCCCCCCGAGGTGATGGGAAGCCTCCGTGAAGTTGCCGGCATCCAGAATGCGGTCCCTGTCATACCGGAACTCCATGCCGTCACGCGAAAACCTCCCCTCCAGTCCTTCATAAAACCTCCCCACCTCCCGGAGTTCCTCTCCGGAAACACGACTCGTGATCAGCGGCAGCGGCCTTCCCAGCGCATCGTGACGGTCCGGATCAAGCGAAATCGCGTTCTCGCGCCGGGGCCTCTGTTCGAGGTAGGTCACCACCTTGTACCGCCCCGTAGTCCGCGGAATGCTCAACCCTTCCGTCGCCCGCGACAGCCAGTGCGGAATCACCTCGCGAGGCTCGAGAAGATAAATCAGGTCCTCGATGAGGTCCGTCCCCTGCCGGCCGCGTTCATTCTGCAACACCCGGCCGGTGGCCCTCTTGAATCGCTCCGCCATCCGCGCATACATCCGCTGCACCCGCTTCGACCGCGATTCCACAAGGTTGCAGTAGATCCGCGCCGCCTCCGGCTCGTTCCGGATCCCATACTTCACCTTCCCCCATTTCGAGACGCGCAGCCGGTACTTCCGGAATTCCGGATGCCGTTTCCGCAGCCGGAGCCTTCCTTCGGTGATCTTGGGATGGTCCATCACAAACGCCCCGACGTTGTGCCGCGCCTTCCCCATCCGCCGCCTCAGGTCGTCTCCCATCAGAAGCAACAACCGCGTGTTCTCGATTCCCCCGGTGGCAAGCACGTACTCGCCGGCCCTGATGCGGACCTTCCCTCCGGCATGGTTCCGCATCACCATTTCCACGATCCTCGAATCCCGAAACTCCGCCTCGCCGCTGAAGCTCAGATGGTAGACCAGCCGGTAGGCGGCGTTCCTCACCAGCTCCGACTTGCAGTTGAACCGCTGCGTCACCGGCGCCCAATAGGCCGAAAGCAGCGGCCCCTCGTCCGGAAATGTGCGCCTCAGCTCCGGCGGAACCCCCAGCAATCGATCCGCTTCCCCGTAATACCGCGGCAGAATCCCCGACAGCTCGCCCCATTCCGAATCAAGCCCCGAAATGAACCGGAAGCGGACAATCCGGCCCGGCCACAGGTTCGTCGACCCCCCGATCTGCCGGTGCCGGTTCGCAAAGTTCCGTCGAAAGACGAAATTCGACTCCGCCCGGAACCGGTTCAACTGGTTGACCTCGGGCTGGGCGAACCGCCCCCCGCTCTCAACCACCACCACGTCCATGCCGCTCGCAGCCAGTTTGGCCGCCAACGAAATGCCGGCCGGCCCGGCGCCCACAATGCAAACCCCGCACTCGATAACGTCCTCCCGCAATTCCTGCCCGTCAATCAACATGGCCTCTCCCGAAACCTACTTCGTCGCGATGATCTGGATGTTGCTCGGCATCATCGTGTCGATCAGATGCTCCTCCTTGAACTTCCTCCCGTGATACTGCTTGATCACGAATACGTCCAGAAGCGGCAGCGTCCACGCCAGAAGCTCCACGAACGGCCGCAGCACAAAAAACACCTCGCACTGGAGAAGAATCCGCTGGCAGTTGATCCCAAGCGCCCGGAACGGCCCGCACGACCCCGCAATGTCCAGTTCGCTCCACCCGAACCGCTCGAACAGGTGCCGCGCCCCATACTGCGTCAGGTGATAGTAGTCTTCCGGCCCCCGGTGCACCGAAAAGACCGCGCTCGCCGAGAAATACGCCCTCCCGCCGGGCTTGAGGATGCGATGGCATTCCTCCACCAGCTTCGCCGGGTCCCTCATGTGCTCGATCAGCCCCGTGCAGATCAGACTCTCGTACGACTCGTCCCCGATCCCGGCCAGCGCGGGATAATAGCGGTCCGTCTCGTTCTGCCAGTGCGGAAGGAGATCGTAATCGCGGATAAGGTCGTCAAACTTGAACTCGATGTAGACAATCAGGGTCTTTCCTTTCGGTTCGACCTTCCTCGCGAACGCCCTCAGGTCGAAGAGCGAGATCTTCTTCTTTACCAACAGCATTCGGTTCAACTTCATGACTCTCGGTTGCCTGGTTGCATGGTCTGCGGGTCGCGAGGCCCGCCCGCTCAGGCGATGTAGCGCCTCCTCCGGCCGGCAAGGCGGCAGGCCTCCTCGTACCCGTCTTCGAGTTCCCGCCCCGCCGCCTCGCACGAAAATCGCTCCTTCACCGTCTCGTGCGCCCGCCTCCCCAGCCTCCTTCGAAACGACTCGTCCGCAATCAGCCTTTCCACGCCTGTAACGATACGCCCGGCCTCCGCGTCGTCCACCAGCACCCCGTTTTCCAGATGCGCAACAACTTCCGGAATCCCGCCATGCCTCGTCGCCACCACCGGCAAACCGTGCGCCATCGCTTCCAGAAGCGCGTTCGGAATCCCCTCCTGGTCCCCCGCCTTCGTCTCGCGGCTCGGGTGCAGAAACCCATGATATCCCCGAAGGGCCTCCAGCAATTCCTCGTTCCTGATGAAGCCAAGGAACCGAACCCAGTCTCCCACCCCCGACTCCCGCGCCAACCCCTCGAGTTCCCTCCGCAACCCGCCCTCCCCCGCCACGTCCAAAACAACCTCGTACCCCCGCTCGCGCAGCATCCGCACCGCAAGAATCGATTGGTCAAGCCCCTTCTTGCCAATCAATCGACAGGCCTGCAGAAGACGAAAAGGCTCCCCGGCCTCCCGCCCGACCGGCGCGATCCCCGCCGGAACAGGCACTCCGGACCGGTTCAACTCGATCCGCTCCGCCGGACACCCCCGCTCGATCAGCCGCCTCTTCAGAGATTCGCTCCTCGCCAGAAACAGATCCACGCACCCCATCAATGCTTCGAGCTCCCGCTGCTCAAGGGCCTCCGAAACATCCGCTCCGTGAAACGACACAACCTTCGGAAGCGGTTCGGCGCGCAGATACCTGCATACCCGCGCCGCCTCCGTCCCGAAGATCACATGAACCAACCGGACCCCCGTGCGGCGGGTCGCCTCAAGCATCTGCTTCTGCTCATACCACATGATCGGAACCCGTCCTCCGCGCGCTTTGTGCAAGGCCCTCGCAATGATCCGATACGGCGCCTTCTTCAACACCCGGACCCCCTCGAACGGATACGCCTCCGCGTTCTCCCGCCTCCGCGTCACCACAACCGGAACAAATCCGCGCAACCCTCTCAGTTGCCGATAGACATGAAGCATCTCCTTCTTCAGGAAGGTCGCGCAGTACACCATCACGGAACTCATGTCGGAACCGGCGTTCACGAGGCGGGCAAAACCGGCGAACCGGGCCGTTCGCCAAACGTAGGGAACCGGCCCCCGCCCCTCAAGGCCAATTCCCCTCCACGCCCGCCCGCCATCCCAACCCGCCCCGTGCAACAACATCATTGATGCCCGTCCCGTCGCCAGCAACATTCGCGGCAGGACGACGCACAAACGCCATCGCCGTCCCCCCGGATGCAACCTTCATCGACTCTCAAATGCCAAAGCGGGTCCTCTACGTCTTCGACAAGGCCACCAGCGGCGCCGGACTGGCCGAGGTGACAAAACAGCAGGTCCTCGCCCTCTCCGAAGCGGGCTGCGAGATCGACTTGCTCGCCCGTTCCGCCGTCGCCGCCCCCGGCGTCCGCAATCTCATCTGGCCTCTCACCCCGGCCAATCTCGTCTCGTGGGTCTCCCGCCGGTTCTACCACCGCAACCGCCGCGCCTTCTTCTCGTGGCTCGGAACCCGCCGCCTCCGGCGACACGGACCCTACGACGCCCTCATCACATGGCACAAGCTCGCCCCCAACCTCATCCGCGAGGCCTCCGCCATGCGGGTCCCCGTCCTCCTGAACTGCGGAAGCCTTCCGAAAATGCCCCCCCCGCCGCCAATCCCGCAAGAATCCCCGTCCCGGGAGTACCTCCGCTCCGGGGCCCACGTCCTCTCGACCTCCGAATTCGCCACCCGGCAGTTCCTCCAATGCGGATGCGACCCCCGCCTCGTCCACCCGATCGAGCGCGGCTTCGATCCCGCCCGTTTCCGTCCGGCCGCTCCTCCCCCGCCGGAGCTTCCCTTCCGTCTCCTGTTCTGCGGACGGCTCACCCCCCGGAAAGGCGTCCTTGAACTCCTCCGCATCTGGCGGGATCTCGCCCCGCCGGACGCCGAACTGTGGCTGGCCGGCGCCGTGCCCCGCGAACACCGCGCGGATATCCTCCGCCTCCTGATTCCTTCCGCCAAACTCCTCGGATTCCGCGAATCCGTCAATGAAACCATGCGGCAGTGCCACGCCCAGATCCTCCTCTCGTCCAACGAAGGCCAGGCCAAGTCTCTCCTCGAAGGCGCCGCCTGCGGATTGGTCACCATCGCCACCCCCGAAACCGGATTCCCCTTCCACCGCGCCGAAATGGGGTTCGAGGTCCATGCCGCCCGGCCCGATCAAGTCAAGAACGCCATCCGGTCCGTGATCTCCAACCCCGCCCTCCGCGCCCGCCTCGCCGCCAACTCCGCACACACCATGGCCCAACATTACACATGGCCCGCCTTCCGGCAGCGATTCATCACGGCCTTCGAGTCCGTCACCGCCGCGCCACCTCCAAACCTCACAGTTGATCCGTCTGGCCCGTAAGCTGAAAATACTTCCGAATCACCATCAGCGAAATCAGATCCTCCCGGCGCCGGTCTCTGAACTGCTCCACATGAGCCCGGGCATTCGCCGCAATCTCCTTCGCCTCCTCCGGATGCTCCGAGTAGTATCCGATCTTCTCGATCAGGTCCGAGTAATCATCCCGGATCAGCACGTAGTGGCGATCCGGAACCAGCGCGCCCTCCATGAACCAACTCTCAAACCGCGGCCTCCTCATGAAACAAACCGAATTCGATGACATGATCCATTTCAGGTTCGAGCCCACGTCGTTCCCTTCGATCGAAAATATGAACTTGTACCTCAGTTGCTTCCGGATCGACATCAGCCGCTTCTGCCCCGGATGCTCGAAGCGATGATCCGTCTTCCCCACGTCGCACCTCGGATGATCATGAAAGCGATCCAAAAACTCCCTCCGATGCCGCTTGTGCCCCGCTCCCCGCCACACAAGCCGGTCCTCCTTGCTCTCATACGAATACGGATCCCTGATCAGGTTGAAATGCCGCACCTTGTTCAGCTTCAGAAGCACCGAATTCCGGTTGTCCACCCCCAGAGGCCGCGTCTTCACGAAACCCGGATGCTCCGGAACCCGCTTCACATCCCCGAACATGTACGAAATCCGCAGGCCCGGATCAAAAAACCGGAGGTATTCCATACTGTCAAAATAGTAGACCGTCTTCTCGTGCTCCCGAAAACTCCGCACGCTGTCAAGGAACCCCGGATCCGCCGGACGCTCCATCCGGTTGTAGTAGTCCACCCGGCGCTTCAGCTCCGCGCCCTCGCCCTCCCCCACCGAGTCCAGAATCCCCGCCAGCCTTCTCCGGCACCACCACCGCGGCGTCAGCTCCCGGCCCGCACAGCCCAGATAGTAGAGCAGCTTGCTGTTCGAAAGGGTTCCTCCGCCTGGCATCCTGATCGCCCTCCGGGGCCGCCGCGATCTTACGAACCCGCCCCTTCCTGACAAGCCGGCATCACGGCCCCCGGCCCCTGAACAGCCTCATCCCCCTCCGAGCGAGTCATAAACCTCCTGGACCCGTTCCGCCTCGCGGGCGATCGAATGATCCCTGACCGCCGTCTCGCGGCCCCGCCGGCCGAACCCCAGCATGGTCTCCGGGCGCGCCAGCAACCGCTCAAGCCGCCCTGCAAGCGCGTTCTCGTCTCCGGCCGGAACAAGGTGGCCGGTCTCGCCCTCGCGAACCAGTTGCGCAAAGGCCCCGGCCGTGGAAGCAAGGACCGCCGACCCGCTTGCCATCGCTTCAAGGGGAGTCAGACCAAACCCTTCCTCCCGCGCCGGCGCCACGCACAGCGCCACGCGCCGATGCCAGACCGGAATCTCCTCCCGCGAAACTTCGCCGAGAAACACAATGCGGCCCGCCAATCCCGCCTCGGCGATACGCCCCTCGAGAGCCTCCTGAAACCCGCGATGCTCCGGCTTGCAAAGCCCCGTCATGATCGCGGTGAAGTCCGGATGCTTCGGCAATACCCGGCAAAGCGCGTTCACGAAAAGGTCGGTCCCCTTGCTGGGACGAATCCGCCCGAAACAGCCGATCCCGAACCTCCCCGGCAACCCGCTCTCCTGCCAGACGGCAGTCTGGTCGTCCGGCGGATAGAAGCGGTCCGTGTCGACGCCGTGGGGAATGACCACCGCCGGCCGGTCAAGGTGCCCCGCCGCCCCCTCCGTCGTCGCGATCACCGCATCCATGCGCCCGATGAGCCCCCCCAGAAACCGCCCGTGCCGCTTCTGGGCCGCGGACGTGAAAACCAGCTTCCACGGATGGCGCAATACATCCCTCAGGACGATCCCCGCCACCATGTCGGTGTCCCGCCGGGCGTGCCAGATCCGCCACCGCCGCCCCGCCGGCAACGGAGCCCCGCCCAGCCGCGCCACCTCCGCCCACCCCAGCCGCGGCACATCGCACAAATCCGCCCCCCGCAGATCCCTCCCGAACAGCCCGACCCGGCACAGCCTCCCCTGGTGCGGCAACAACGCCGCAATGGTGGCGCTCACCCCCGTGTAGCGGCGATGCAGATTCGCCACCACCACTTCAATCTCCCCGAGGTCTGTGAACCTTCTCTTCGCCAAGCTCGCCCCTTCCGCGGGCCATGATGCGGAATCACACCCCTCCACGCCACTTCTTTCCACCCCCGAAAAGGAGCTTCACCTCCCGCCGAACGCGGGGAAATGCCGCTTTCGATCCGTGCCGCCGGTGCTAGATTCCCGCCGCCTTGAGCACCCCCCACCCGAAAAAACCCGACCTCGTTTCCGTCACCACCATCAACCGGGATGGCTCGCGTTACTTCCTCCAGCCTTCCGAGGCGCAGGGGCGCTTCACACGCTGGCGACGCCTCTCCGGACTCCTCCTCATCACGAT
>CAYPUM010000071.1:0-12031 GCA_964413545.1 uncultured Roseibacillus sp.
CGCGGTGGGCGTGCAAAAGGGACGCTGGTTGACGGGACTGCGGCTGGCGGCCCTGGGGGTCATGGTCTGGATGCTGCTCGAACCGGTATTCAGCCGCCGCGTGGAGCGGGAGCTGGAGCGCGAAGTGGTCATCGTGATGGATGACTCGGCTTCGATGCACCTTGTCGACGAAGGGTCGGACCGCTCCCGGTTCGCACAGGCGGAGGCCGCGGTGAAGGAGAGCGGACTGGCGAAGAAACTCGAAGGGGCGGTGCGGGTGCGCACTCTTCGGGCGGCGCGGCGGGCATTGGCCGAGGGAGACGAGGAAGCGGAAGGCTGGGATCAGGCCACCGATCTTGCCAACGCCCTCGAGACGGTTCTCGAACAGACGCCTCCCGACAACCTCGGAGGGGTCGTGATGCTGACCGACGGGCGCCACAACCGCCCCGCCCGGGTCGAGGACGTGGCGCGGAGGTTCGGGATCATGGACGCGCCGGTGGGGCTGGTGGCGGTGGGCAGCGGGAAGCCGCCCCGCGATGCCGCCATCCTCGAAGTGCGTTCGCCGGACTCCATCTATCTGGGGGATCGTATTCGCGTGGCGGCCCGCATCAAGGTGGACGGGTATCGCGGCCAGGAGGTCACCCTGCGGCTCCGCCGCGGCGAGGAAGTGCTCGAAGCGAAGAAGGTCCGCATCACCGGGGAGCGCCACCGTGAGGAGGTGCGCTTCCAGCATGTTCCGGAGGCGGGCGGTGTCGGCCAATACACCCTCGAGCTGGTTCCGAAGCGCGGAGAGACCTTCGAAAACAACAACACCTGGGGGTTTGAAACCGCCGTCACCGACGCCCGCACCAACGTCCTGGTGGTCGATTCGTTCCCGCGCTGGGAGTTTCGTTACCTGCGCAACCTCTTTTACGGCCGCGACAAGTCGATCCACCTCCAATACGTGCTGCTCAATCCGGACACCGTTCGCGGGCAGCGGGACGAAGCGCTTCCGGCTTCGGCGGCGCGCCGGTTCGGTGAGGCGCGCGCCACCCGCCTGCCGGAGAACGAGGACGAATGGCGGAAATTCGACGTGATCATCGTGGGCGACGTGCCGGAGGAGGCCCTCGGGAACACGACGTGGGAAATCCTCGAGCGCTGCGTGAGCGAGCGGGCCGCCCTGCTCGTGGCCGTGGCCGGTCCGCGCTCCATGCCGCACGCATATCGCTCGGAGGTGGCGCGGTCGTTGTTCCCGGTCGAGTGTTCCCCGCGCGCCGGGACGCATTTCGAAGAGGAGACCCCGCCGTTTCGATTGACGCTGACCGCGGCGGGGCGGAATCACCCGGTGACGGCGCAGTCGGACAGCCGGCTCGAGAATGACCGGATCTGGGCGGGGTTCCCCAAGATACGATGGAGGCATCCGGTGGACGGCGTCAAGGAGGGGGCGGAAATCCTGGTGGTGGCCGGAAGCCCGGAGGAGGAGCGGCGGGTGACGAGCGCCGCGGAACTGGGCGACGCCCTGGTCCGGCTGGCGCGCCGACGGGAGCGGCAGGAAAAGCAGGCCGTGCTCGTGACACAGCAGGTTGGTCACGGGAAGGTGGCGATGCTCCTGACGGACCGTACGTGGCGGCTCCGGGAGGGCGTGGGCGATGTTTTCCATCACCGCTTCTGGGGGCAGCTCGTGCGTTGGGGGGCGGGGCCGAACCTCCGCTCGGGCACGGCACTGGTGCGGCTCGGCTCCGACGCGCTGAGCTACACGGGCGACGACCGGTTGCAGATCACGGCCCGCTTGTGGGACCCGGACAAGACTCCCGTGGAGGATTCCTCGCTGCGGGCGGAAGTCTGGCGGGACGGCGGGAAACTTGTCACCGTCCCGCTGGCGTACCGCGACGGATCGAACGGCCTGCACGAGGCGGCGGCGGGACCGTTCCGCGCACCGGGACGCTACGAGATTTCGCTCGTGGGAGACGAGGCGCGCCGGCTCATGAAGGAATCGGGGGTGGAGAAGGTGGCGACCGGTTTCCGAGTGGTCGGAGCACGCAATCCGGTCGAGCTGTCGGAGACCACGCTGAACCGTCCCCTGCTCGCGACCATCGCGGAACTCTCCGGCGGGCGGGTGGTGGACCCTCCGGAAACGGGCGCCCTCGCGGGGCTGTTTTTCTCGGGCGAGGAGACCCGCGAAGAATTGCTGGAAACCCGGTTGTGGGACAACTGGGCCCTGCTGCTGCTCTTCTGTGGCCTGCTCGCTTCGGAATGGGTGATTAGAAGGGGCAGCGGTCTCCCGTAAGTGATATACTCGCTTCCGGTTGCCATGGCCTCGCAAGTCCCACGAGAACTCATCGAGCCGCTGCGGGCCGTTTTGCGGCGGGTGCGCCGGATGCAGCTGCTGCACGGACTGCTGGGAGTGGTGACGGTCCTGCTGGGCGGGCTGCTGGTCCTGATGGCGCTCGATTACCTGTTCCCGTCGTTGCCGCAAGCCCTCCGCTGGGGGCTGCTTGCGGCCGTTCTCGGGGCGGCGCTCGCGGCGGGTTGGGCGTGGTTGGCGAGACCGTTTCTTCGCCGGATCAGCCTTGTGCGGATCGCGCGGTGGATCGAGACGCGGCACCCCGAGATCCAGGAGAGGTTCAGCACGATCCTTGAGCTGTCGGATCATCGCGAGGGCGTCTCGGAGTCCTTGTTGCGGGAGTTGATCGAGGAGGCGGAGGCCGACGCCGGACGGGTGGACCCGCGGATCGAGGTGCGCTCCGAGGTGGTGCGACGCTGGTCGTGGGCGGCGGGTTGTCTGACGCTGCTGATGCTGGTTCTCTTTGCGGTGTTCCCGGGCGAGACTCGCCGCTTGTTCGTGCGGGCGGTGGCGCCGTTCAGCGATCTCGGGAATGCCGGGGCGCTGCGATTCGAGATCTCGCCCGGCGACCGGGAATTGCTGGCGGGAGACGAACTCCGCATCAAGATCCGTTACTCGGATCCGGCGGTCGGTGAGCTGACTCTCGTGATCGACCGCGAGGACGGCGAGGGGCCGGTCGAGGAGAGCCTTCGGGTGAGCCGCGTGACCGAGGGGGGCGGCGAGTTCGACTATCGGCTTCCGGCCGCGAAGGAGAGTTTTTGCTACTTCGCCATGGCGGGCCGGGCCCGGAGCGACTCCTTCCGGATCACGGTCTGGCCGCTGCCGCGCCTCGAAGAAGTGACGGTGCGGTATGACTTCCCGGACTACACCTCGCTGCCGGATGAAGAGGGTCCCCTCGGCCGCGAGGTGTCCGCCTTGGCCGGAACACAAGTCGAGTTGCAGGGCTTCCCGAACACACCGGTCGAGAGAGGGGCGTTCCTCATCGACGACCGGCCGGTTGGCGAGGTGGCCGTTGGCCCCGGCGCCGGCCACCTGACGGCGAACTGGACCCTCGCGCCGGACGGGGGCGGCCTGGGGCGCGTCGTGCTGCGGCACCGGCTCGGCCGCGAGGTGGAAGGGGTGCGCTTCCCGGTCAATGTGCAGCTCGACCAGCCGCCGGTGGTCAAGTTGATCGCGCCGCGGGAGAAGGAGCTGCGGGTGCGGCCGGACGAACAGATCGAGATCGAGTATCATGTCGAGGAAGACTTCGCGATCTCGCAGGCCGGGGTGGAACTGAAGGTGGACTCGGAAAGCAAGTCCCCGCTGGTCGCGGCACCTCCGGAGCGCGAGCATTCCGCATCGGAGGCCGGTTATCGGGGCGTGGAGACGATCTCGATCGGCCGGTTGCTGGACGAGTGGCCGGAGGCCCGGCAGTTCAAGATGCGGATCACGGTGGCCGACAACCTGCCGGACGAGTTCGGCGGGCCGGGGGTGGGACACTCGGGGTGGCGGACGTTCGTGATCGACCACGGCGCGGAGTCGTTGGTCCGGCAGGAAATCCGCGCCTGGCAAAGCGAGGTGCGCGAATCCCTGCAGGAAGCCGGGGAGTTGGTGCAGGACGCGAAGGAGCGCATGGAACGGCAGGCCAGCCAGATGAAGGAAGAAGAACTTCCCCGCGACACTCGCAGGCAGTTCGAGGAAGCGCGACAGGAATTGGCGGAGGCCCGCGACGAGTTGACCGGGCTGGCGGAGCGCATGGAACAGGGCGTTCAGGCCGCCCGGACGCCCGAGGTCCGCAAGATCGCCGAGGAAGTCCGGGAAGCCCGGCAGCAACTCGAAGACGCCCCTCTGCAAGCGACCCCGCGGGCGCGGGAAGAGGCGCTCGCAGATGCCCGCGACTCGGCGGAGGAAGCGCTCGCAAAGCTGCGCACGTTGCAGGAGGAGGTGCAGCGCGATGAACCGAAGCTCGAACAACTGGCCCGCTTGAGCGAACTCGCGCGCCGGGAAAACGAACTGGCCCGGCAGGCCGCGCACGAGGCCCGGGAGGAAGCCGGGGCCGCGCCCCATGACGAATGGCGGCAGCAGCAGCAGAACGTCGAGGACTCGTTGCGCGACCAAGTGAAGCGGGACCCCGAAGCGCAGGCCGCAATGCTCGGCAAGCAGGCGGAGGCCGCGCAACACCTTGCGGAACAAGCACGGGCGCTTGCGAAACGTCAGGAAGCCCTCGCAAGGGCGGCCGGGCAGATCTCGGACCCCGCTGCCGTTGAAGCGCAGCACCAGGTTCCCCCGGGGCAAACGCCGCCCACCGGGGGGGACGAGGAATCATCCAGCGAGCACGGCAGTCCCCCGGACCCCCCCGGAACCACCAGCGAGCAGGGCCAGAAGCTTGCCGATCAGGTCCGCAAGGCCCGCCCCGCCGAGGCCCTCAAGGCAATGCAGGAGACGCAGGCCGCCGAGGCCGCCAAGCTGGCCGGCGAGATCGCGAACCTGCCGCAACTTGAGAGCGGTCCCGATGCCTTGAATCAGGCGGCGCGCCATGCCCAACAGGGCGGGCGGCAGGCCCGGGAGGCGGCGCAGATCTCCGGACAGGGGTGGGAGCAGGCCGGGCGCGCGGCCGAGGCCGCCCGGCAAGGTCAGGGGCCGGCCGCGGCGCAACAGACCCGAATGGCTTCCGAATCGTTTGGCCGGACCGCTCGCCGGCATCAAGAGGCCTCGGAGTCGTTTGGCGCAGCGGCGGAGGCGCTGGAACGGGCCGCCGGGGAGTTCGGGCGGCAGTCTGCGGAGGCCGCCGGACGGCGACGCGGCCCGGACCAGCCCGCCGCTCCGGGCGAGGAGCTGGCCGAGGCCCTCGAAGCGTCGGCGCAGGCTGCAGATGCCTCGACTGCCGGCGAGGCGGCTCAAGCATCCCGGCAGGCGGCGCGGGCGCTGGCCGAGGCTGCCAGCCATGCCATGCAGGCGCAGCGTGGATCACCCCCGCCCGGCCAGTCGCCCGGCCTGCAGCCGCAGGCGCGGGATCAGGCCGGTCCGCCGGACGGGCGGCCGGGCCGGGCTCCGGAGGAAGGCCCGCGTCCGCCGCAGTCCGATCCCGGCATCCCCCCGGAACTCGCGGAACTCGGCGTCAGCGCCGGTGACTGGGAAAAGCTGAAGGACCTCCTGCGCTCCGAGGTCGGCGGAATAGACGCCGCCGGAGTGCCCGAAGACTACCGCAGCCTCGTGAAACAATACTTCCGGGAAGTGGCCCGCGGAGACGAGTTGCCCGTCGAAAAACCATGACAAGGCCCGGCAGAAAGACCACCGCTTCGATTCTCGTGCCGGCCGCGCTTGCCGCCGCGGCGTACGGGCAGACCGTCCCCATGACCGTCTTCTCCCGGTGGAAGGAGAAGGTCGATCCGGCTGTCGAGCGCGCCCTCGAATACCTCGCCGCGGTTCAGGGTGACGACGGGAGCTTTCCCGAAAACTACGGAGACTCGACCGGCATCCCGGCGCTGGCGGGCATGGCCTTTCTCTCGAAGGGCCACCTGCCGACCGAGGGCCGCTTTGCCCCCAACATCAAACGGTGCATCGACTTCGTCCTCGATCACCAGGAGGGCAGCGGCCTGATCACCGCGGGCCACGCCGGCAGCGGCCCCATGTATGCCCACAACATCGCCACCCTCTTTCTGTCCGAGGTCTCCGGCATGGTTGGCCCCGCCCGTCAGGAGCGTCTCACGAACGCCCTTTCCGGAGCGCTGCATCTCATTCTGCGGGCCCAGCGGGTTCCCAAGCCGGAGAGACACCGCGGGGGCTGGCGATACCACCCCGCGTCGCAAGACAGCGACACCTCCTGCAGTGGCTGGGCCCTCATGGCTCTGCGTTCCGCCAAGCTCAACGGCGCCGCCGTGCCCGACCGCGCCATCAAGGACGCCGTCGACTACCTCTACCGCCACCACGACCCGGAGGAGGGGTGCTTCGGATACACCGACCGCAGCCGCCACAAGGAATCCCTCACCGGCATGGGACTGCTCTGCCTCGAGCTGTGCGGCGAGCACGGCAAGCCCGCCACCATCAAGGCCGGCGACTTCGTCCTGCGCCACCACCGCCGCCTGCCCCACAACCAGTTCGAGATCTACGGCAACTATTACTCTTCCCAAGGCATGTTCCAGCTCGGGGGGAAATACTGGGAAACCTACGCCGACTGGATGTATGCACACTACCTTCCCCGTCAGGAACCCGACGGCTCATGGGAGAGCAGCGAGGCCGGCCGCGTCTACGGCACCGCCATGATGGTGCTCGCCTTTACCGTTCCTTACCGCCAGCTCCCCATCTATCAGCGCGACGAAACCGTCGACGAGGAGTGACACGCACCGGCGCAATGGACGGGCGCGAGACGCGCCGGCCGGAGGCTCAGTCGTGTTCCTTCTCCTCGGAACCGGCCGGGTTGGCGGCGGAGGTTCCGATGGCGGGGATGACGCGGCGGACGAGTTTCTTGAGGCCGTGGGAGGCCTCTTCGTATTCGTTCTCGGCCTGGCGGAGGGCCTGTTCCCATGCGGAGGCGAATCCGGGGGCCTGCTCGCGCATGGCGCGAACGGCGCTTTCCATGATGTGGAGCTGGCGTTGTTCGGCGCGGCCGGGTTTCTGTTGGACGCTGGCGAGGTTGATCCGGAGGTTTTCGTTCTGGATGCGGAGTTGATCGAGTTCCTTTTGGATTTCGTCGGCGCCCCTGGCGTTGAGCTTGACGTGGGTGTTGAGATGTCCCTGGAGTTCGCGGCCTTCTTCGCGAAGCCGGTTGATCTCGCGCCTCAGGTTCGAACGGGCCGAGACCGAGGATTTCCAGATGAAACCCGCCACGAGGAGCCCAAGGAGAAGACCAAGAGTGAAGGGGTGGGATAAGATCGGCCAGATCGCGTCCATGGTTGCAAGGGTGTCGGGAAGGAGAAGCGTGAGGCGGGATTCGGAGGGGCGCTGGAGGCTGAAAGTTGAGGCATGGCGCCGGTCTGGAAATTGCCGGTTGGAGCGAGGCAATGCGGGCGGGGATGGCGCGTGTCCGGGAGGGAGAAGGGGTTACGGTTCGGCGGGGACGGCCTTGTTGGTGGTGGCGACATCGTCGGCCGCGGAGGACGTGTCGTTGAGTTCGGCGATGACCCGGTCAGTGATGTCGGTGGCGTCGCGGATGTAGATCAGGGTGGAGACTTGCGAGCTGGTGGTTCCGCCCGTTTCCATGACGACGTCGTAGCCATTCTCCCCGGCGATCCTGCGGACCACGGCGCGAATGTTGTCGAGGAGCTTTTTGGTCTGCCGCACCATGGCCTCGTTGATGAGGCGGTTCTGTTCTTCGCGGTAGTTCTCGATGTCGCGCCGCAGCGATTTGACTTCGTGCGCCTTCATCTGGAACTTCCGGTAGTACTCCTGCCGGGAGTTCTCGGAAAGGCTGGCGTCGCGAACCTTGTCGCGAAGTTCATCAAGCTCGACGTTGGTCAGCTTCAACCGCTCCAGACGTTCGTCGGTGCGGACCTTCTTCCGGGCCTCCGCGAATTTCGCCCGCTCCGCCTGCGCAGCCTCATACGCCTCGAAGGCCCGGGGCGCATCAAAGCTCGCGATCTTCAACCCGTCGGCGCGGGAAACAGGCAAAAGAAGAGGGAAGGCCATCGCCAAAAGGAAAAATCGAGCCTGCGGAGACATGCCATGGAGGGTACATGCGACCATGACGGGAGTAAAGCGGCAAGTCCGCGCCGCGAGCCGCTGGATGGCGGAGTGAATACGGCCTGCCGGGGCTCGTATCGGGATCAGTCACCGGGTTCGAGGCGCGACGCTGCACGGGCACCCTGAAGAAACTGCGCAGTTGTCGCGGCCCCACGGCGCGCCACGGGATCCGAATTCCCCGTTCCGCCAACCGGGCGCCTGCCGCCGGCGCAGGCTCAGCCCAACAAAACGGCCTTGGCTCCCGGGACGGTCCGCGGCAATGATCTGCCACCCGGAACGGAACCGAACCTCCAACCGAACGTGGACCATGACCCCGGATCTGATTCCGTTCAGAGCGTCGAGGCGGTTTCGCGAGCCGCTCCGAGGAACGAGGGGTATCGGGGAACCCAGCCGGTTGCGAGCAGCTTGCGGTTGCTGACCCTTTTGTGCGTCCAGGCGCGCTTGCGGTGCAGGTTGCGGGGGCCGCGGGGCGGGAGAGGCCGGCCGAAGATCTCCGCAAGGGCGCGATAGCAGTCGATCTGGGCGATCGGCTCGGAATCCGCCACGTTGTAGGTCTCGCCCGCGGCCCCCTCGGGGCGGGAGGCGAGATGCAGGAGGGCGGCGGCGGCATCGTCGCGGTGGATTTGGTTCAGGAATCGCCTGCCGTCTTCTTCGATCACGGCTTCCCCGGCGAGGAAGCGCTCGAGGATGACGCTACGGCCGGGGCCGTAGATTCCGGCGAGACGCGTCACGGCGCCCCCGGCAGCCAGAACCTGCCGCTCGGCTTCGAGGAGGATGCGGCCCGTTTCGCGGGCCGGAACGGCCGGGCTCTCCTCGGTAACCAGCGAGCCGTCGGTCTGGCCGTAAACCGAGGTGCTCGACACAAACAGGAAACGAACGCCGCGGAAGGCCTCCAGAAGATGGCGCGCCCCTTCAAGGAAGATGGACCGGTAGGCGTCCGGACCGCCCCGTCCGGAGGAGGCCGTGAAGACGATGGCGTCGGGCCACGGGATCTCCACGGCCAAGGCGGCCACTTCGGCCCGCACCGTGAGGTCGCAGGCCCGCGCGTCCCCGCCGCCGTGCCGCGAAACGGCAGGCACGGTCCACGAGGCGGCCCGCGCCCGGCGGGTGAGTTCCCCGCCGAGGTAACCGTGGCCGGCCACGAGCAGGGTGCGGGTCATGGCGTGCGGGCCGATCGGTAGTAGTTGACGAGCCCGGCCACGGCGGCGTCGGCGTACTCGCGGTAGAGCGACTTGCGCATCCGGCCCGCGACTTCACGGAGACCCTCGTAGTCGCCGGTCTGCACCCGTTCGAAGACCTCCCGGTTGTTCATGACGTAGGGTTCAAGGAAGAGGACCGGGCAGCGGTAGAGGCGGTTCGCGAGGAGGTTGCGGGCCCACAGGGCGGGGCCGATCCGGATGGCCGGCGCGTCGAGCGGGTACCGGTAGGCGGGAAGACCGGTGTGCTCGGTGAACGCCTTGGCGACCTCCCGCGCCACCGCGGCCTCCTCGAGATGAACCCCTTGGAAAAGCTTGTGCAGCAATTCGAACCGCTCGTCGTCGTGAGCGATCTCGGCGGCCATGTAGGCCCCGTGCAGGATGATGTGGAAATGGTTGCGCGGGCTGAATCGCGGATCGTCGGGAGCGCCCCACCGCTCCGCGTTGAAGTGCAGGCACAGAACGAGGTCCGGACGGAAGGGGCCGTCGCGGTTGATGATCCGCGCCCGGGCCCGGATCTCGGCGGTGCGGTAGGATAGCCGTGCTGCGAAGCGCGCGATTTCGGTCTCCGGAGCGCCGGGCCGCTCTGCGCGGGCGTAGGCCATGAAATCCTCCGGCCTCCGGTTGGTGACGGGGGCGGCCCGGTCCCTGACGAGGAACACCTCCGCCCCGAGGGCCTTGAGCCGCGGTTCGAGGAGGCGGGCCGTGATGAGCGTCATGTCCCCCTCCGCGACCGGCATGCTGTCCCCGATCTGATACCAGCGCTCTTCGAGCCGTGCAAAATCGCCGCCGATGTGGCCGGGATCGATTGCGATCCGGACCCCTTCGAGGGGCCGGCCCTCAGGAGCGGGCGGGAGGGCGGAGGCCGGCCGCCACGGACGGGGAGGGGCCGGCTTCGGCTCGCCCCCGCGCGCGAAGGAAATGGCGGTCACGGGCTCGCTCCGCGCCGAGAGAACCGCCACCCCGCTGCTGTCGACCAGAAAGTAGCTCTTCCACTCCGGTCCAAGGGTGTAGAAATTGCCGAGGGCGGTCTCGAACTCGCGGCGGGTCAGAACGCCATGGTAGCGCTCCAACTGCGACCAATCGGGCGAGGCGCCGAGATCCGCCACATTCGGCGCCGGTGCGGGCCCTCCGCCGCGGAAATGAAGGTAGACCGCCACCCCCGCTGCCAGCAGGAAGACCGCCACCGCGAGCGGCATAAATCTGCGAAGACGGGACGGCATGGCGAAATCCGGCTGGCGCAACGGTCAGAGCGTGCTTGATTCCCAGCCTGCACGCGCTGTGATCGAAGGAAAAGAGCAAGAACTCATTCGCATCCTGTTTTTGGGTGACGTGGTGGGAGAACCCGGCCGGAAGGCCGTCATCGCCCGGTTGCCAACCTTGAAGCAGGAGGAAAACCTCGATTTCATCGTCGTCAACGGGGAAAACGCCGCCGGCGGACGCGGCATCACGCCCAAGATCGCCATCGACCTCCTGCGGGCCGGCGTCGCCGTCATCACCACCGGAGACCACGTCTGGGACCAGCGCGAAATCGTGGACTACCTTCCCACCGAGCCGCGCCTCCTCCGCCCGATCAATTACCCGCCCGAAGCCGCCGGCCAAGGCGCCGTGATCCTCGAAACCGCCAAGGGAAAAGTGGGCGTCATCAACGCCCAGGGCCGCGTCTTCATCAATCCTCCCCTCGACAGCCCCCTCGATCCCGTCACCGCCGAAGCCGCCCGCATGAAACAGGAAGGCGTCGGCGCCATCCTCGTCGATTTCCACGCCGAGGCCACCAGCGAAAAAATCATCATGGGCCGCGCTCTCGATGGACACGTCACCGCCGTCGTCGGAACCCACACCCACGTCCAGACCGCCGACGAGGAAATCTTCCCCGGCGGAACGGCATACCTCACCGACGCCGGCATGTGCGGCCCCGCGCAATCCGTCCTCGGCCGGGACATCAACCCCGTCGTCTGGCGCTTCCGAACCGGAATGCCCACCCGCTTCCCGGTCGCCAAGGGGCCCGTCCGCCTCTGCGGCCTCATTATCGACGCCGACCCCCGGACCGGCCGCGCCCTCGCGGTGCGACGATTCCGCGAACTCCGCTCCGCCGACGCCAACGCCGCCCCCGATCCCGCCCCGGAGACCGAGACGGCTCCGCAAGACCCCGCCCACAACCGTTCTTTTTGAAGCATTTTCCGTTCCAAACCCCTGAACCAACCTGACAAAACCGCCCAATCCGGAAATCAACCGCAAAAAATCGTCCGGAAGCATGAAATCTGAAGGAAAATGCTTTCCTTCTGTTTTTCTTTTGACACAATAACCGGCTTTGTTAATTTCCGCCCGCTTTTGGCGGCGTTGCGAGTCGGTTCTGCCCGCGGGGGCACGGAATGATCCACGGGGAGGACTGTCGGCAGTGGTCGCGAGCAGCACAAACATTCCCGCTCATGTAGCTCAGCGGTAGAGCGCGTCCTTGGTAAGGACGAGGTCACGGGTTCAATTCCCGTCATGAGCTCCAGAGCGGGGACTTACAAGATCCACAGCAACTCAGATTCATGGCAAAAGCACAGTTTGAACGCACGAAGCCGCATGTGAACGTCGGCACGATTGGTCACGTGGACCACGGCAAGACCACCCTCACGGCGGCAATCACCCTGATCCTCAGCGAGAAAGGCTACGCGGACATCAAGGGATACGACGAGATTGACGCCGCGCCGGAGGAGAAGGCCCGTGGGATCACCATCAACACGGCCCACGTCGAGTATCAGACCGACAACCGGCACTACGCGCACGTCGACTGCCCCGGGCACGCCGACTACGTGAAAAACATGATCACGGGGGCGGCCCAGATGGACGGGGCGATCCTGGTGGTTTCGGCGGCCGACGGCCCGAT
>CAYPUM010000072.1:0-6413 GCA_964413545.1 uncultured Roseibacillus sp.
GAAACCAGCCCGGAAACTGCTCTCAGAAATCACGAAAAACGTTGACTGACCCCTAAAGAGTCCCCGACCCCGCCTCGGGCCCAGCATGGAAACCAGCCCGGAAACTGCTCTCAGAAATCACGAAAAACGTTGACTGACCCCTAAAGAGTCCCTAAAGCCCCGGGGTGACGATCTGTTGGAAGGCGGAATGTCAAAAGATTTGGCCTGACCCCTATTTCCTGGGACGCGGAAAAGCGCTGGCGGGAGCGGGGAGCGCGGACTATCATGCGCCCATGGCAGTGTCCGAGAAAGTCCGCGTTCTGGCCGAAAGCTACGAGCAACTCAGCGGCGACGAACGCCACGAGTTTCTCGATCTGGTCGCTCCCATCGACCACAGCGAAGTCAGCGAAGAGTGGCGCGAGGAGCTGCGCAATCGGGCGGAGGAGATCGACTCCGGGCGCGTGCAGCTCGTTGACGGGGAAGAGTTCCTGCGTCGTCTCGACGCCATTTGACGATGCTTCCGATTCGACTGCATCCCGAAGCCGATGCGGAAGGTATTGAAGCTGCCGAACACATCAATGCGGACGACCGGCGCGAGGCGGCCCTCTTCAAGGAAGCTCTTCGCGAAGCCTTGCGGTGGGCGAGAAGCGAGCCCCTCATCTTCCGGTGCTTCGAGAAGGACTTCCGGAAACTCAGGATCGGCAAGTTCCGCTACCTCCTGATCTTTCGCCTTCGCGGCGATGAGGTCCAGGTGCTGGCCATAGCGCACACCAGCCGCAAGCCCGGACACTGGAAAGAGCGGGCTCGGAGTTGGCGGAAGTAGCCCCTTCCTTTAGCCGCCCCCGGTTGCCAACGAGTTTGGCATCGCGGACTGGAGATCCTTGAAGAAGGGTGATTGGCGCAAGGGACTGGTGGCCGGGATCATTCGCAGGCGCTCCCTTGCGGCCAACGAGTGGTTGGTTTAACAACTCCACTTGGGCATGCGCAACGCGGTGAGAGCCGCACGATCCGCCTCGCCCGGGAGAAATCCATGCGTCATCGCAAGATCGCACGAATCGCCCGTCGTATCGAGCAGCGAATCGACGGGGAAGGAAGACGATAACGACCGAGAATGTCAGGAGTTTAAGGCTGACACCTTTTTCGCAGCCTTGGGGTGTGGCTTCCGGGCATCCCCGGGGACCTTGAGTTCCTTGCGGAGGCGTTGGAGTTCCTTGTGGAGTTTGTCCTGGATTTCAGCGTAGGCGGGGTGGTCGTAGACGCTCCGGAGTTCGTTGGGGTCCTTCTCGAGGTCGAAGAGTTCCCAGAGGTCGTAGGTTTCGCCCTTGATATGGCTGGGGCCGTAGAAGTGGATGAGCTTGTGGCGGCCGGTGGTGACGCCGTAGTGGCGCGCCACGCTGTGGGAGCCGGGGAACTCGTAGTAGTGGTAGTAGAAGCTCCGGCGCCAGTCGGCGGGGGTTCTTCCCTTGAGGATGGGGACGATGCTGCGGCCCTGCATGCCGGCGGGCACGGGCGCGCCGGCGATATCGAGGAAGGTGGCGGCGAAGTCGACGTTGGAGACGATGTCGCCGTTGACGGCGCCCGGCTTCGCCACGCCCGGCCAGCGGACAAGGAGGGGAGTCTTGAGGGACTCCTCGTACATCCAGCGCTTGTCGAACCATCCATGTTCTCCGAGGTACCAGCCCTGGTCGGAGGTGTAGACGACCACGGTGTCGCCGGCGAGGCCGCTCTGGTCGAGGTATTCGAGGACGCGCCCGATGCCGTCGTCGACCGAGCGCACGCAGCGCAGGTAGTCCTTGACGTAGCGCTGGTATTTCCACCGGACGACTTCCTTTTCACTCATCCCGGAGAGAGCTTCGCGGAAGGCCTTGTTCTTTTCGGCATAGTTGCCGCCCATGTCGAGCTTCAGGTCGCGCTTGCCGAGGTGGCGGCGGATGGTCATCGTCTGGCGCGAGGCGGGCGCGGTGCGGCCCTGATAGTCGTCCCAGAGGGTGGCGGGCTCGGGCAGGTCGACGTCGTCGAGCCAGTTCTGGTATTTTTCGTGGGGAACCCAATGGCGGTGCGGCGCCTTGTGCTGATACATGAGCAGGAACGGCTTGCCGGGTTTGCGTCGATCCTTGAGCCATGCCAGCGCCTTGTCAGTGATGACGTCGGTCGTGTAGCCCTGGTTTTTGGTGCGGGCCGGTTTGCCATCGATGCCGCCGGTGAGCATGGGGGGATCGTTGTATGGCCCCTGCCCGATGAGGACGTCGTAATGGTCGTATCCCCGGGGAGTCGACTTCAGGTGCCACTTGCCGATGATGGCCGTCTGGTACCCCGCCTTGCGCAGCAGCTTGGGGAAGGTCTGCTGGCTGCCGTCGAAGTTGTCCCCGTTGCGGTAGAACCCGTTGAGGTGGCTGTACTTGCCGGTCTGGATGCACGCCCGGCTGGGGCCGCAGATCGAGTTGGTGACGTAGCAGCGGGTGAAACGCATCCCTTCGGCCGCGATCCGGTCCATGTGCGGAGTCTGCATGCGCTTCGATCCGTAGGCGCTGATGGCCTGCTCGCAGTGGTCGTCTGTGAAAATGAACAGAATGTTCGGGGGACGTTCCGGAGCGGCGCAGAGGGCGTGGATGAACGCGAGGCAGCACAACGGGGCGGCAAGAGTCGAAACGGCGGCCGGGACAGCCCGGCGAAGGGTGCGAATGCGGGTCATCTGTGTCATGAGTAAGAGAATCTCCCGGAGGAAACGGGCCGGATGCGGGGGATGTTGCATATTCCTTTGCTTCGTGAGATTTGGCGTGGCAGGCGAGGCCGGTGGTGCGGGCACCGGCTACCGCCTTCACCGGCCTCCCCTGGTGGACGCCGCCGTCCCGGCGGCGTCCACAGTTTGGACGTTTCCCAGATCCAAGCCGGAGGTATGGGAGCTATTAGATGGCATGGTGGTTGAGCGAAGCGATACCACCGGGTAGATTGCTGGAGAAAGCAGGAGTGGACCATGATCCCAAGTATCTTGACTGAGTAGTTCCTGCCCATTGCGGGCCGGCTGGCATCCCTCCGGGATGCAGATCGGCTACCTCATCGATTCCGGTGGTATCGCTCCGCTCAACCACCGGCTAATCGCTGTGCATCCCTTCGGGATGTCCACCCCGAAGTGCTCCAAACCACCATGGACAGCACCGCGGACCTCGAAATCATGTTCCTGAGCGCCGCAGCCTGACGGGAAAACCTCCCCGGAGATGTCCAAGCTGTGGACGCCGCCGCCCCGGCGGCGTTTGCCGGCGGGGCGGAGGCTCTGGTCCTGCTTCGGATTGCGCTTTACCTTTCGCACGTATTGCTTAGGCAAGGGCCATGAAGATCAGCTTCCGCTTGGTCGCGGCGGTCTTGTTCCTGCCGGTGATTTCCCGGGCCGGGATCCGGACGTTTACGGACTCTGTCGGGAGGACGCTCGAAGCCGAGTTGGTCGGCATGAGGGACGGGTCGGCGGTCCTCAAGCTTGGCGGCGGGCGAATTGCGAAGGTTCCGCTGAGTTCCCTTTCGGATGACGATCAGGCCTACGTCAAGGCGTGGCACGAGGAGAACAAGAACAAGGTGTCTCCGACCGATGTCCGCCTCACGATCGACAAGGACACGGAGCGGACCCGGCCCCCCCGGCAGCGCGACAAGGATGGCAATAGAAAACGGAACAACAATCGGGCCAGCAAGAGCGAGACCTCCTTCACGTGCACCTTGCGGAACAACACGGCGCGCACCATCGAGGGCATTTCGGCATCCTACACGATCTACAAGCGCGTCAGCACCCGTGGCGAGTCCGGAGCGAACACCTCCACCTCGCAGAGCGGCGACACCACGGAATTGGAGACCCTCAAGCCCCGCGGCTCCGTCTCGTTCACCACCGGGAGCGTGACGTGCGAGGATTCCTCGCGCCGGGGGGGGAACGGGCCCACCGTGTCCCGCCGCGAATCGATCGTCGGAGTCGTGATCACCCTTTCGGCAGGAGGGGAGGAATTCCTGAAACAAAGCTACCCGGAGAACCTGATCCGGAAGTTGGAGGAGGAAGAGGAACGCCAGCAGGCTCGCGAAGAGGAGCGGGAATCCCGGCAGGACGATGCTTCGGACTGAAGGTTCAGGGTTCAGTGTTGGGGGACCGCGACAGAGACGAGGCGGCTGGATCGGGCGCAGCTCGAGGGCAACCACTCTGAACACTGAACATCGTCCGCACCGAGCAAGAACTTGACCCGATAACATGCCGGAAGCAGCCGCGAAAGAGCCGGAACCGGGCCGGAAAGGATGGCTCGACCGCATCGAAGTCCTCGGAAACCGTCTTCCGCATCCCGTGACCCTCTTCATCGCGGGGGCGTTCGTGGTCCTCATTTTCTCCCAGGTTGCTGCCGTGGCCGGGTGGTCGGTGCAGAAGACGGTGGCGGAGGAAGTGGAGGTGGACGGCGTGGAACAGAGGGTGACCCGGACGGTCGAGATCAAGGCGCGCGGACTTCTGAGCGGCGACGATGCCTATTGGGCGATCGACAGCCTTGTTGAAAACTTCACCGGGTTCGCGCCCCTCGGGGTGGTCTTGGTGGGCATGCTGGGCATCGGGGTGGCGGAGCGGACGGGGGCGATCGCGGCGCTTCTGAAGGTGGGGATGCTGATCACTCCGGAAGCCCTTCTGACGCCGGCGATGGTGTTTCTGGGCATCATGTCGTCGATGGCGCTTGACGCGGGATACGTGGTGTTGCCGCCGATTGCGGCGGCGCTCTACAAGTCGGTGGGGCGTTCGCCCTTGGCGGGATTGGCGGCGGTCTTCGCGGGGGTGTCGGCCGGCTTCAGCGCCAATCTTGTGATCACGGGGCTCGATCCGTTGCTGGCGGGATTCACACGCGAGGGGGCCAGCATTCTTGATCCGGAGTATGAGGTGGCGCCGACCTGCAACTGGTGGTTCATGATCGTATCGACGGTCTTGCTGACGTTCGTGGGGTGGGCGGTCACGGCCTTGCTGGTCGAGCCGCGGTATGCGAAGGCGCCGGCCGAGCAGGGCGGGCCGATGGGGGTCACCGCGGAGGACCTCGACAGCCGCCGGCTGGACCGCGCCGAGCAGCGGGGATTGGCCGCGGGGGGGTTGGTGCTGCTGATCGTTGTGCTGGCGATCGTGCTGGTGGTGAATCCCTTTGGGTTTGGCTACCGGGGGCCCCTGCAAGGAGACGATGGGCCGTTTCCAAGGTGGGTCAATGCCATCGTGCCGCTCCTCTTCTTCGGCTTCCTGCTGCCGGGGCTGGCCTACGGAATCGCGGCGGGCACCATCAGGAACGACAAGGACGTGGCCTCGATGATGGGAAAAACGATGGCGGACATGGCGCCTTACATCGTCCTTGCATTCTTTGCGGCGCAGTTCGTGGCGTTCTTTGCGCACTCGAATCTCGGGGAGATGCTCGCTCTGTCGGGAGGGCGCGTCCTCGCGTCGGCCGCCCTGCCGCCCGCGGTGATGCTGGCGGCGTTCATCCTGGTGGTGATGTTCGCGAATCTGTTCATCGGCTCGGCCTCGGCGAAGTATGCGTTTTTCGCCCCGGTATTCGTTCCGATGTTCATGGCGGGCGGGGGGATCAGCCCGGAACTCACGCAGGCCGCGTACCGGGTCGGCGATTCCTGCAGCAACATCATCTCCCCGCTGAACCCGTATATGGTGATCATTCTGGTCTTCATGCAGAAGTACGTGCCGCGCGGCGGGATCGGCACCTTGGTGGCTCTCATGCTGCCTTATGCCTTGGTCTTTGCGGTAGTCTGGACCGCGGTGTTGTTGGTGTGGATGGAGACCGGCGTCGAGCTTGGCCCGCAGGGACCGCTTTGGTACGTTCAGGGACGATGAGTCCGGGCGTATTCGCAGAGGGCCCGCAGGTTTTCGGGGGGAGTCTCGCGGGGCACTTCGCAGCCGGCGCCGACGATGTAACGTGGTCCGGCGGCCTCGTGGCAGGCGGCGAGCTCGGCGGCGATGCGGTGCGGATCGCTGCGGCTGAGGGCGCGCACCGGGTCGAGGTTTCCCAGCAGGACCTGGCCGGGGCTTGTTTGTGAGCGCGCGGCGATCATGTCGACGAGGAAATCGAGATCGACGATATCGGCGCCGAGGCGGCCCATGCTGTCAACGATGGCGGTGGTGTTGCCGCAGATGTGGAGCCTGACTTTGGCGCCCATGTCGTGGATGGCGTCCACCATGCGCTTTTCGTATGGCCAGACGTGTTCGTTGTAGAGATCGGGTCCCACGAGGGAAGCGGCGGCGTCGCCGATGCCGATCAGGTCGGCGCCGGCCTCGACCTGGGCTTGCGCGAAGTCGATTTCCATGGCGGTGACGAACTCGAAGAGGCGGGTGACGAATTCCGGATCGTCGAAGAAGTCCATCATGAGGGTATTGATGCCGCGCAAGTCGGCGCCCTCCGCGATTGGTCCTTCGATCCAGCCCTCGATCAGCT
>CAYPUM010000072.1:6423-12025 GCA_964413545.1 uncultured Roseibacillus sp.
TCGCCGACCGTTTCGCGGAACGAGGCGAGGGCCTTGAGGCGGTCGGTCATGCGGCCGCCGCCGCGGGGGTCGGGGGCCTTCAGGTTCTCGAAGGCGGATTTGTCTGCAAGGAGGGGATTCGACTCCTCGAAGGCGGGTGGTTGATCGTCGAAGATGGTCACGTTCGCCCCGCAATCGGCGGCCTCGCGGGCCGGGTCTGAAATGGCGGAGACGTAATCGATGCCGAATTCCTCGACGGTGCGGAGCTGGCCTTCAACAAGCACCCGGTAATCGGTGACATAGTCGCGGTATTTCGCGCCGGCCATGTCGGCGGCGAATTGCATCGTGATCGGCATGAGAGGGAGATGATCGACCGGTTTGCCGTCAAGATGGGCGAGGATGCGTTCCCGGCTGTTCATTGGGGATCAGGCCGAATGGAATCCCTCGAACCGCGGGAGGTCAAGGCGCGTGGTTTCGGAACGAGAAAATGGGCGCTTGTTTCTCATCCCGGCGAAATGCCGGGACGGACCATGGAGGTGAATCGTTGCCTCCGTATGGAGTGCGGTGGCAGAGCCCGGAGGGGCGGCGACACCGCTTTGGTGGATCGGGGCCCAACCCTGCCAAAGCGCCGTCGCCGCTCGCTGAGGCTCGCTCTGCCGGCGCACTCCAGGTTGCTCGAGGGCTTCCACGCGACCTGGCCCTGTGGCATCTCTGTGCCGCGCATTGTTGCACACCCGGCGATCCTGCTCGACAAGGCGGGAAAGACATGTCACATCCGCGCTATCTTCGGGGTAATCATGATGACGGATCACTCGCAGGCACGATCGGCGAAGGCGCGGACCGTTTCGGAAAGTGAAGGGGCATGGGCGATTGTCGAGGGCGAGGGACCCATCGCGGCCGCTGCCATCCATGACGGACACGAATTACGCCCGGAGATCCGGCCGTTGCTGGCGCTGTCGGAGGAGACCCGGCTCCGGGAGGAGGATCCCTGCACGGCGGGGTGGACGGAGATCTGCGGCAACCGCATCCATGGACTGCGGTCGCGTTTCGAGGTGGATCTGAACCGGCCGGCGGACGCCTGCGTTTATCTCGCTCCCGAGCAGGCCTGGGGACTCGAGGTTTTCCGGGAACAGCCCTCGCCGGACGTCATGGCACGCACCATGGATGTTTACGACGGTTTCTATCTTGCGTTGCGGGGATTCTTCGAGGCGCTTCGGCGCCGGCACGGGGTGTTTGTCGTTCTGGACCTTCACACATACAATCACCGGCGGGAGGGGCCGGTGGGGCCGGTGGCCGATCCGGCCGCGAATCCGGAGGTCAACGTCGGCACCGGCACCCTGCGGGACCGCGAAAAATGGGACGGTCTGATCAGGCGTTTCGTGGGCGACCTGCGTGCGTTTGATTTCGGCGGGCGTCAGCTCGACGTTCGTGAGAACGTGCGATTTCGGGGCGGACATTTTCCGCGGTGGGTGCATGGGATGTTCGAAGGAGCGGGGTGTTGTCTGGCGATCGAGGTGAAGAAGTTTTTCATGGACGAATGGAGCGGGACGGTGGATGAGGTCCAGTGGAAACTGGTCCGGGAGGCCCTTGCATCCACCCTGCCGGGATTGCGCGAGAGCCTCGTCCACAACGGAGTCCGTAACCTGCCGCCCCCTTGACGAGCATGCCCCGCGAGAATCGTCGCAGAAGAGAGAGCCCGGCCCGCGAGGTGCGGCGTCCTCAGATCAGCCAGGCATTCATCGAGGAGGTGTGCGGGCAGTTGCGCGCCGCTACCCGGGTGCGCCGGCGTCTTCCGGGAGAGGGGACGCTTCACATCGACCGGCAACTGCCATTCCTGTGCGTGTACCGGCGGCCGAAAACCGGCGCCGATGCGGGGACCGAGCGGCTTATTCATGGCGAGGCGTCCTATCTGGTGGCCTCCGCGGGGGGCTCGACGGCCCGCCTCGGGGCATTGGTCGAGCAGGTCGTCGAGACCCTGGCGGCGGAGTTCGGGGCGTTTCTCCTTGTCGAGGTCTGGGCGGGAGCGGAGGTGCAGCAGGACGAGACGGTCGACCCGGAGGCGGTGCGGCCGATGTTCCGGGTCTTCAACGGTCATCCGGACGGCGAACTCGATGCAACTTGCGAGAGTCTCGATACGGCGCTGCGGCGGATTCGGGTTCATCGCAAGAACGCGAGGGTGCATGTCGAGTACCGGCGGCGGGCGGTTCCCCCGGGGCTCAAGATCCTTTTGCCGGCATCCCGGATGCGGGCCCTTGGTTGTTACATCCTGGGACTCGAGGTGCAGCCGATTTACCGCAGCACCCAGACCGGGGAGAGCTTTCCTCTCGTGATGCGCGCATTGCATCGCGGCGTTTCACGAGCCCTGAAGCGGGCCTTCTTCACTTTCACGAAGACGCGCACCACCCATCGTCCGGCGCACTTTTCCGCGCTGGGTCCCCGGGCGCTGAACAAGGCTGCGTGGGAGGCTGACCGGCGTCTGGCGGAGATTGCGAACTCCTTTGATTTCCTGTTGCAGGTTTCGCCCATCAACACGCGGGCGGGTTGGCGGCGGTTTCGCCGCAGCGGATTCGAGCGGCGCCCGGTCTTTCATTACCGGCCGGTTCCGGTGGACCCCGGCGAGATGAAACGGCGGCTATATGGCATCAACCTCGAGAATGTGGACGATCCGGTCATCAGTGCGTTGTTTCACGCGAAGCGCCTGGAACTCGACCGGCAGTTGACGATGTTGCTCGAGCGGGGGACGCGGAACTTCCTGCTTGGGAGCCAGCAGCTCTACGGACCGGTGGACGACCACCTGCGGGATTGCGCCGCCGGGATTCTGGAGAAGTTTCCGGGCCGGACCCACGACGAGACGTTCAGCGGGCGGTTCACGCCGGCGAAGTTCGCGGAGCGGGCGCGGCAGGAGATTGCGTCTTACGGCGCCTGCGCGGACGAGAACGGCTGCGAGGTGATCGTCACCGACGAAGTGTCGGGCATGATCTGCAGCCAGGGAAAACTTCTCGTGGGGACCTCGGTGCGCATCCCGCGCAACCGGGTCGAGGCTCTCTTGCAGCACGAAGTCGGCACCCATCTGTTGACCTATGTCAACGGCCGCGGGCAACCGCTTCGACAGCTCTCCTCGGGACTGGCCGGATACGAAGAGCTGCAGGAGGGACTGGCGGTCCTTTCGGAGTACCTCGTCGGGCAGTTGAGCCGTGCCCGCCTGCGTCTCCTTGCGGGTCGCGTCGTGGCGGCCCGCTACATCGAAGACGGGGCGACGTTCGTGGAAACCTTCCGCAAGCTGGAGCGGAATCATGATTTCGAGCAGCGCACCGCTTACCGGATCACGACACGCATTTACCGCGGCGGAGGCCTGACGAAGGACGCGGTCTATCTGCGGGGACTGATCCGGGTGGTGGAATTCATCCGGAATGGAGGCGACGTGCGGACCCTCTTCATCGGGAAGCTGGCGCTCGATCAGGTGGCCACGATTCGGGAACTCCTGCACCGGGGGGTGCTTTCGGCGCCGCGTCTCGAACCGTCGTATCTGAACGATCCGGCCTCGATGCGACGCCTCTCCGCGCTTGCGGACGCCAAACACCTGGTCGAACTTGTGAATCTGAAACCTCGATCCTGACCATGAAGAAAAAGACCTCCGGCACGCGTGCGGCTGTGAAGAAGTCCGCTGCGAAAGAACCGGCTCCGGCCGAAGCGGCAGCCTCCGACTCCCCCTCGGAATTTGTTGCGGGAGAGGGCGATCCATCCCATGGGCCGGAGCCCGCTCCCGGAGCGCCTGTCGTCAAGGGCAAGGTCCTGATCCGCCCGAAAATAAAGATCGCCTTCTTCATCAACGACCTGAAGACGGAAGAATCCGGCTACACCACCACCCGGCTTGCGATGTATGCCCACAACCGCGAACACGAGGTGTTTTTCATCACGCCGGAAGATTTCGCCTTCGACCCCGACGACCAGGTGCGAGCCCGTGCCGTCACGCCTCCGAGACGGAAGTACAAGTCGCTCGAGGCCTTTCTCAAGGACGTCCGGAGCAGCAAGGCCGGCCGGGAGCGCATCACGGTCGGCGAACTGGACGTGGTAATGCTGCGCAACGACCCCGCCGGCGAGCCGTCGAACCGGTCGTGGGCGGCGCAGGCCGGCATTCTCTTCACGCGGGCCGCGATCCGGCACGGGGTGGTGGTGGTGAACGACCCGAACGGTCTCTCGAAGGCGATGAACAAGATGTATTTCCAGCTTTTTCCTGAGGAGATTCGTCCGCCGACGCTGATCACGCGCGACCGGGACGAGATCAAGAGTTTCGCGACCGAGTTCCGGAATATCGTGATCAAGCCGTTGCAGGGATCGGGAGGGGCGAACGTCTTCATGATCCGCCAGGAGGACCTCCCCAACCTGAACCAGATGATCGATGCCGTGATTCGCGATGGTTATGTGATTGCGCAGGAATACCTCTCGGCGGCGGAGACCGGTGACACCCGCCTCTTCCTGATGAACGGTCTGCCGTTGCGGCACCGGGGGCGTTACGCCGCCTTCCGCCGGGTGCGCAAGGGGGGCGACATGCGCAGCAACATTCACGCCGGGGGCAGGAAGGCCCCGGCCACGATCGGAGAGAACGAGCTGCGGATCGCCGAGATCGTGCGCCCGAAACTTGTGCAGGACGGCATGTTTCTCGTGGGTCTCGACATCGTCGGGGACAAGCTGATGGAGATCAACGTCTTCAGCCCCGGGGGGCTCGGGAGCGCGCAAACGTTCGAGAAGGTCAACTTCTGCACCCCCGTGCTGGACGCCCTCGAGCGCAAGGTTCGCTACATGGAGTTCTACAAGCGCAACTTCAACAACGAGGAAATGGCGGTGTTGTAGGGATTTGGTCGGAGGTTACCTTTTCAGAGCGGCGTCCGGCTTGGAGGGCTGGGCGGGTGGCGGGGGCGGGGGGTTGATGATGGTGGCGAGGGCGGAGGCGGCCTTGGATTCGGGGATGTCCTGGAACTCGGCCCTTGCTTCGAGGAGGCGGGTGACGGCCTGTTGGAGGTCGCCGCGGCGGCGGTCGAGGTCGGCGAGGTGAAGCTCCTGGCGCAGTTTGTCGGCGTCCTTGAGGTAATTTTTGCGGGCCGACTCGAAGAAGGCGGCGGCCTTGATGGATTGGCCTTGTTGTTCGAGGAAGAGTCCTGCCGCTTCGTAAAGCAGGCCGCTGTTGAGGCGGGCGGCGGCGGTGCGGATCTTCTTGATGAGGGTGCGCTGGTCGGAGTGCCATGCCTTCCAGCCGGTTCGGAGGATCTTGTATTCCCTGTGCGGGGGGCTCTCGAGGTCGAGGTCTTCGAGGGGTGGAAACGGCCGGTAGAGGGGATCGCCGAGGACCACGGCCTGCCAGGAGAGGGTGGGGACGGACATGTAGGCCGCCTCGGCGAGGCTGTAACCTTTCAGGAGACGATCGTGAAAGATGTCAAAATTGTGGGTATAGGCGAGGAAGGGTTCGTGGACGTTGCCGAGGGTGGCGGCGGCGCCGTGCGCGAGGATCGGCCCGCACCAGTGCTTCGTCGGAGCGCGGAGTTGAGCGGCACTGAAGGAATGCAGGTGGACCGCGACCGCGCCGCGCTGAAACCGGAAGGCGGGATTGAGCAAGGGTCCGTTACGG
>CAYPUM010000073.1:0-11967 GCA_964413545.1 uncultured Roseibacillus sp.
GCGGATGCCGAGGTGCGTCGTCTCACCATCCTGCAACTCGCGCGGCAGGGCCGGACAACTCACCGTCACAAACGGCTGGCTGCCCCGCAGGCTCCGGGCGTGAATCAGGCGTGCCAGCATCCCCTTGCCCACCCCGCTCTCCCCCGTCAACAAAATGGTCGAATCCAGAACCGCCACCTTCACCGCCTGCTGCACCACCTCCCGCATCGCCTCGGACTCCGCCACCGGCGTCACATCCGGCCCGGTCCCGCCGAGCGCCTCCTTCAGTTGCTCGTTCTCCCGCTCCGCCCGCCGCACCCGCCGCGCGTTGCGAAGCACCGCCAGCAACTCGTCCGGGTCAAACGGCTTCGTCAGGTAGTCCATCGCCCCCAGCTTCATCGCCCGCACCGCATCCGAGGCCTCGTCCGCCGAACTCAAAATCACCGCCGGCAACCCCGGATGCCGCTCGCTCAGCCGCTCCAGCGTCTCAAACCCGTTCATCCGCGGCATGTTCAGGTCCAACAGCACCACCTCCGTCTCGTCCCCAACCAGTTCCAGCGCCGCCGCCCCGTCCGCCGCCGCCCCCACCGTGAACCCTCCCCGCTCGCCGTGCAGCACCAGCAGCTTCCGGATCGTCGGATCGTCATCCGCCAGAACGAGTTGGGCAGCGCGCGGAGTCATTTCACGATCCTTAACATTTTAGCTCGCCGTTGCCCATCCAAAACATGGCATCCCGGCATGGAATGATCCCTGCGAGCCGACGGCGTTTTCTCATCCCCACCGTTCGTCATTTCGTTTATGATCCCCTCCGTGGCTCTCCTCGACACCGGGCAACTCTCCGCAATGGCGGCCGGTTCTCCGGAACTCCTGCTGCCCATCCTCGACGACTTCGAATCCTCCGCCCGCGAGTCTCTCGGCGCCATTCGGAGCGCCCTCGCCGGCAACCCGGAACCCGATTCCCGCTCCCTCCTCCACCAACTCAAAGGGTCTTCCGGCTCTCTCGGCCTGATCGAGTTCCACGAACTCTGCGCCCGCTCCGAAGCCGCCGCCCGCCAAGGCGCCCCCCTCGATCCCGCCCTCCCCGACCAACTCGAAGATCTCCTCGAATCCTCCGCCCGCGCCGCCCGCCATTACCTCCAAGGGGAAAACTGATATCGACCCCCCGCGAGACGAGAGTCCCACACGAAGGCAAGAAGCCACGAAGGATCCCCGATCGGAATTGATGCCCGTCCGGATTCCCGTTAGCAACCCGGCGTGGCGAGCGGTCCGATGCGCGTGGCGGAACCTGCGAAGGAGCTGCGTTTCACGCGCGGGGCGCAAGCGGCCGGCTTCGCCGTCACGGCCGCGGTCTTCTGCATCGCCGCCGCCGCCATGGCGGTCCTGTTTTTTGTCTCGGAGCGGCCGCCCTTCGGGTGGGGGTGGACGCTCCTGCCGCTCCCGGTGGCGTTTGTGTTTTTCCGGCTGGCCCACCGTTGCGTCCGCCACGCTTACGTGATCCTCACCCCGCTTGGCATTGAGCTTTTTCCGTTTTTCCGCCCGCGCAAGAACCTGCGGGTGATCTACTGGCACGAGATCGCGGCCGCCGAGGTGACAGACGACGCGCGGCTCGTCCTGCACTTCGACCGCACGAAGTCCTCGGGCGTGGTGGCATCGCTGGCACCGATTCCGCGCCGCCGGCGGCCACTGCTGGCCCGCGCCATCGAGGGACGCATGGCTGACCGCGGCGAGCCCCCCGCCAATCGGGATTCGACGCCCCGCCTCGAATAAGGGATGCTCCGCGTCATGCCTCCGCCCTCCCTGCAGTTGCAGTCGGTGCTCGAAGCCTTCGGCCGGCAGGGGTGGCAATGCGAGGTGGTCGAGGGCCGCGAAGTCGTCGAGACGGGCTTCGAAGCGCATCACACCCACGTCCATCTCCTCGCGCAGGTCTTTCCCGAACTGAACGCCCTCGCGGTGGTGGGCGAGACTCCGGTGCACATCGAAGCCGGTCACCAGCCCGCCGCCCTCGAGCTTCTCATGCGCGCCAACAAACAACTCACGCTCGGGGCCTTCGAATACGACCTCGACCGCGGTCAACTCGTCTTCCGCATCACCAATCTCTTCGAACGCGAGCGTTTTGACGCCGACATCGTTTCCTCGATGGTGCATTGCACGATCGCGGAGACCGATCGCCTCGCGCCCCTCATCGTTCACCTCGCCCGAACCCCCGCTGACGAACTCCATGATCTGTCCCTCCCCCTCCTGCTCGACAGGGAGGATCTCCTGCCACCATTGCCGGGAGGAGAGGAAGAGGAACTCTGACTCCGCCTCCCTTATGCCCGGCCTGCCAAACTTGTCACGCCTCGTTGCGACCGCCGTCGCCGCGGGCCTCCTCGTCTGTTGCCGCGACTCGGGACCGGCGCCCTCGGGACCGTCCCGGCCCCCTCCGCCGCCCCCGCCCGTCAGCTTCAACTTCGAGGTCCGGCCGATCCTCTCCGCGAAGTGCCTGCCCTGTCACGGTCCCGACCCGCGACGCAACAGGTCCGGTCTGCGGCTCGACCTCGCCCGGCCGGCCGGCGCCCCGCCACTCAACCCCGAGCGGCCCGCCCTCCTCGCGGGGGGACGCGCCGGCTCGCTCCTCTGGGCCCACCTCACTTCCGCCAGCCCCGCCGACGGGTGCCGGTTCAGCCTGACCCCCTCGGAACGCTGCCTTCTCGGCCGCTGGCTCGACGAGGGCGCGCCGACCGCGCCGCACTGGGCGTTCCGGCCCGTCCCCGCCTCCGTCCCTCTCCCCAAGGTTTCCCTCTCCTCGTGGCCCGCCACCGGAGTCGACCACTTCGTCCTCGCCCGGCTCGACCGGGAAGGGATGGCGCCCGCCCCGGAAGCCGCTCCCCTCGAATGGCTGCGCCGCGCCAGCCTCGACCTCACCGGCCTGCCTCCCGCCCCCGGGGAGATTGCGCGTTTCACACAGTCCGCAAAGCGCAACCCTTCCTCCGCCATGGCCGGGGCCGTCGACCGCCTGCTGGCCTCCACGGCGTTCGGCGAACACATGGCCGCCCGATGGCTGCGCCTCATCGGCTACACCGACTCCCTCGGCCCCGCCCCCGGGCAGCCAAGCTCCCAGCATCCGTACCGCGACTGGGTGGTGCGGGCCTTCAACGAGAATCTTCCCTACGACCGCTTCCTCGCCACCCAGCTCGCGGGCGACCTCATGAACCGCCCCACCCGCGATCAGATCCTGGCAACCGCCTTCCTGCGGGTCACTCCGCGGGAATCCCCGGATGATCCCGCCGCCCTCCTCGAAGCCCGGCGCACCCGCCGCCTCGAAATGTTCGGCGCCTCCGCCCTCGGCCTCTCGCTCTCCTGCGCCCGCTGTCACGACCACCCCCGCGATCCCATCCCACAAAGCGACCATGCCTCGCTTCGTGCCTTCTTCAGCAACACCCCCGAAAGCGGTCACCCCGGCGACGAACGCATCGTTCCCGCGCCCGCCATCCTGGTTCCCTCCCCGGAACAGGCCGGCGAGCTGCAGGAAGCCCGGCGCCGCATCGCGCGTCTCGAACAGCAACTCGCAGCCCGGCGCCTCGAGGCCGAAGCCGCCTCCCAAGCCCGGTTCGCCGAACCGAACAACCTCCCCGTCATCGAGGACCTCGCCGCCCTCTTCACATTCGACTCCCGATCCGCCTCCGTCCCGAACCGCGCCCTCGCCGGAAACCGCCCCGGAAACGCCGCCGGCCTGACCTTCGTCCCGGGCCGCCGTCAAGCCGGCATCCGCTGCGACGGCGCCGCCGTTTTCGAAGTCCCCGGCCTGCTCGGCGCCGACCGCTCCTCCCCATGGTCGATCTCGTTCTGGTTCCGGCCCGAACCGGAACCCGCACCCTCGGGCCTCATGGTCGAACTCGCCGCCGGCGCCGGACCCCGGCGGCACGGTCTCGAACTGCTCCTCGATCCCGCCGGCCGCCTCGAAGCCCGCCTCTACCGCGAGTGGCCGGGCAACGCCCTCGCCGTCCGCTCCCCAGCCAAGTCCGTCACCCCCGGCCGATGGAGCTTCCTCACCTGCACCTACGATGGATCTAGTAAACCAGGGGGCCTGCGCCTTTACCTCGACGGAGCACCGGCCGCCGCGGCGACCGTCGCCGACAACCTCCGAAAGACGACCGCCCCCGCCGCGGAAGACCCGCCGCCCCTCCGGTTCGGGAGCCTCGCCGGCCGGGACGGCCCTTCGGCCGCCGTCATGGACGACATCCACATCCACACCCGCGCCCTCACCCCGCTCGAGGCGGCGCATCTCTTCGACGGCCGGACCCTCTTCGAAGCCGCCCATGACCCCGGCTCCCCCCGCCTCCCCGGTCTGCGCGACTACTACTTCTCCGCTCTCGACCCGGAGGGCCGCCGGTTGACGGCCGCTCTGGCCGCCGCCCGCGCCGCCTTCGTCGCCCTCGAATCGGATCTCACCGAGACCGCCGTCATGCGCGACAGCCCCTCCGCCGTCCCGGGATCGTTTCGCTCCGGCCCGCCCGCCCCCGCGCCGTTCAGCATGATTCTTCCGCCCTTCCCCGACGACGCGCCCCGCGACCGGCTCGGACTGGGGCGATGGCTCACCGGACCGGCCCGCCCACTCGTGGCGCGGGTCGCGGTGGATCGCCTCTGGGCGAACTTCTTCGATGCGGGGCTGACCGGCAATCTCTCCGGCTTCGGCCCCCATGGATCAATCCCCAGTCACCCCGGCCTCCTCGACTGGCTGACGCGCTCCTTCCTCGACCATGACTGGGACCTCAAGCATCTCTGCCGGACCCTCGTCCTCTCCGCCACCTACCGCCAGGAATCCGCCCTGCGCCCCCCCTCCTCCGCGCGCGATCCTCACAACCGCCTCCTGGCCCGCGGCCCCTCCTCACTCCTTTCCGCCTCCCAACGCCGCGATTTGCTTCTCACCGTCTCCGGCCTTCTCGAGCCCTTCTCCGGAAATCCAGCGGTCTCGTCCGAGGCCCCGCGCCACCGTTCCCTCTATTGTTCATGGCGACACCGGCCGCCGCCGTCCCCCGAGGGCGCATCTGCTTGTCCCGTGACGGGCGCGACGCCTTTCCCGCCTCCCGGCGCCCCGGCGTTGCCGGACGAATCCCCTCTGCTCGGCGAGGCCGCCGAAGCCCTCGCCGCCTCCGCTCTTCGTCAGCCCAGCCAGACCGTCCCCGACAGACTCCACTCGATCTTTCTGCGGGTGGCCTCCCGCCCTCCCAGCCCACAAGAGCAAACCGCCTACGCCACCCTCGTCACGCGGCTCCGAACCCGCATCACCGCCCCGGAGCCCCAAAACACCAGCCCCGCCTCCCCCGAACTCTCCCTTTGGACCGAGGTCTCACGCCTCGTCCTCCTCTCCGACGCCGCGCTCTGGAAGTAAGAGGCCTCGAGGATCCCCCGCCACCCTCCACCCATCCCGAGGTCGACCCGGACCCCTCCGGCTCCCGCGGTGATTCAAGTTGACCGTTAAGGGAACCAAATTATTCCTTGGGAAACCGTGACTCGTTGCTGACGAAGTCCGAGTTGCGCGGACTCCGGATTGGCGAACTCCCCCGAATGCAACAGCCCCGCGGCTCCGCAAGGATGACCACGGGGCTGTTATTCCCCCCCAAAACTTCGTCTCATTTTTGGCGTCTCGCCCGCTTCCGACAAGATTATTTGCGGCTGTAGACCAAAGTTTTACTCCGGCTTGGCAGTGCCTGTGGAAAACGTTACGTCGGCCTCCGTTCCGATCATTCGCCGATCTCCGAATTTTCCTGTCCGATGAGTTCTGACGAGCATCCCAAGCCTTCCGCCGGGCCCGAGCCGTCCGGTTCGACCGAATCCGATCTGATCGCCGTGCGCCGCGAGAAGCTGGCCAAGCTGCGGAGCATGGGCATCGATCCGTTCGGAGGACGCTTCGAAACCGACACCACCGCCGGCGCCCTGAAAGCCGACTTCGCCGACGGACGGCAAGCGAAGCTGGCGGGGCGGATCCTCGCCCTCCGCGACATGGGAAAATCCAAGTTTCTCGAAATCGGCGACGTCCACGGGAAGATCCAGGTCTACCTCAACAAGAAGGGGCTCCCCGAGCGGGATTGGGAACTCGCGGAAACGCTCGACCGCGGCGATTGGATCGGGCTCGCGGGCGAAACCTTCACGACAAGGATGGGCGAACCCACCGTCAAGGCGGAGTCCCTCACGATGCTCTCGAAGTCGCTCCGGCCGTTGCCTGACAAGTGGCACGGGCTTGCCGATCGTGAACTGAAATATCGCAAGCGCCACCTCGACCTGATCGCCAATCCCGCCAGCGCCGCGCTCTTTGTGCTGCGGTCGCGGATGATGGCGGAAGTGCGCGCTTTTTTCCATGCCCGCGGGTTCATCGAAGTGGAAACCCCGATGTTGCAGGATGTCGCCGGGGGGGCGGCCGCCCGGCCGTTCGAGACCTACCACAATGCCCTCGGCATGCCCCTCACGCTGCGCATCGCTCCCGAACTCTACCTGAAACGCCTCCTCGTCGGCGGCTTCACGAAGGTCTACGAACTCAACCGCAACTTCCGCAACGAGGGCATCTCCCGCCGCCACAACCCCGAGTTCACCATGCTCGAAGCCTACCGGGCCTTCGCCGACTTCGAGCAGATGGCCGATCTCGTCGAGGACCTCGTCTGCACCCTCGCCGAAAAATTCCTCGGAACCCTCCAGATCGAGCACCGCGACGACGAGGGAAACCTCATCCGCACCATCGACCTGACCCGGCCGTGGAAACGCGCCCGCTACCACCAGCTCGTCATGGAAGCGGCCGGCGAGGACTGGTTCGACCTCGACCCCGCCGAACGCCGCGCCCGCGCCGAGTCCGAATTCGGCCTCGAGATCGGCGCCGCCCTCGAAGACCACGAGGTCACCCAGCAGGTCTTCGAGAAGCTCGTCGAAGAACGAACCTTCGACCCCTGCTTTGTCACCCACGTCGACGCCCGCCTCATCCCGCTGGCCAAGCTCAACCCCGACAACCCGCAGGTCATCGACGTCTACGAACTCCTCATCAACGGCCAGGAAATCTCCCCCGGCTACTCCGAACTGAACGACCCCGACGCCCAGCGCCGCCGCTTCGAGGAGCAATCCGGAGGCGATACCCAACTGGTCGACCACGACTTCCTCGAAGCCCTCGAATACGGCATGCCCCCGGCCGGCGGCATCGGCATCGGCATCGACCGCCTCATCATGCTCCTCACCGGCGCCCCCACCATCCGCGACGTGGTCCTCTTCCCGCAACTCAAACGGAAGGAGTGAAGCCTCGGCGAGTGAGGAGCCCGGCCCTCTCTCACTCGACGATGAAGAACGGGTTGAGGAGGTTCTCCTTGTTGTAGACCAGCGGGCGGCGGGTTTCGGCGTTGAGAACCTGCTTGCCGGCCGCCACCGCCACCGCGTGGGCCGCCCCGGTGTCCCACTCCATGGTGGGCCCGAACCGCGGATAGACGTCCGCCGATCCCTCCGCCACAAGGCACATCTTCAGCGAACTCCCCGCCGAGAGAAACTCGACGTCCTTCCCCTGCTTCCGGAGTCCTTCCACGAAGGCTTCCACTTCGGGGGTGAGATGGGACCGGCTCGCCACCACCCGCACGCGATCAAGACCCGCGTAATGCGGCCCCCCCGCGATCGGCTCGGGTTCCGCGTCACCGTCGATCCTCCAGGCGCCT
This sequence comes from uncultured Roseibacillus sp., assembly GCA_964413545.1. Taxonomy (GTDB): domain Bacteria; phylum Verrucomicrobiota; class Verrucomicrobiia; order Verrucomicrobiales; family Akkermansiaceae; genus Roseibacillus_B. The sequence goes on from CAYPUM010000073.1 coordinate 7,644, forward strand.
CCCTCCGCCACCCCGACATGCATGGTCCCCGTGACCGGCCGGAAAACGATCCCGAGCACCGGCCGGCCCTCCTCAACCAGCGCCACGTTGATGGTGAACTCGCCGTTCCTCCTGATGAACTCCTTGGTGCCGTCGAGCGGATCCACCAGCCAGAACCGCGTCCAGTCCCGCCGCTCGTCGTAGGGCGTCTCCCGGTTCTCCTCCGAGATCACCGGAATCCCCGGGTGCGACTCGCCGAGGAATGCCATGATGACCTCGTTGGCGGCGCGGTCCGCCTCCGTCAGCGGCGAGCGGTCCTCCTTGTAGTCAACCCCGAAGTCCTTCCCGTAGATCCCGAGGATTCGTTTCCCGGCTTCCCGCGCCGTCTCCAGCAGCGGCCCCAGTTCCACTCCGTGCGCCCGGTCGATCATGCCTCCGACCCGCTCAGTGGCTGTGGCAGAACTCTTCAAAGCGCGTCAGCCCCTCGTTCAGGACATCGAGGGTCGTGCAGTAACTGAGGCGAATCGCGGCGTCGTTTCCGAACGCGACGCCCGGCACCCCGGCCACCTTGTAGCGCGTCAGAAGCTTGTCGCAGAGGTTCTGTGACTTCAGTCCAAGGGTCTCGCAGTTGACGAAGAAGTAAAAGGCGCCGAGCGGCTCCGTGACGCTGATGTTGCTGATGCCGCGCAACCGTTCGAGCACGAACTGCCTCCGCACGTCATACTCGTTGCGCATGTCTTCCACGAACGTCTGCGGCCCCTCAAGGGCCGCCAACCCGCCATACTGCGCGAACGTCGTGGCGTTCGAGGTGGTATGACTCTGGATCTTCGCGATGGCTGCCGCAAGGTCCGGCGGCGCCGCCGTATACCCCAGTCGCCACCCCGTCATCGAATACGCCTTCGCAAACCCGTGGCAGATCACGGTGAGATTCTTGAACTCGTCGCTGATCTGCGCGATGCTCGCGTGTTTCGCCCCCCCGTACACCAGCTTCTCGTAGATCTCGTCCGACAGAATGATGATTTCCTCCGAAGCCGCCACCTCCCCGATCGCCTCCAACTCCTCCCGCGTGTAGACCGATCCGGTCGGGTTCCCCGGCGAGTTCAGGATGATCAACTTGGTCCGCGGCGTCATGACTTCCTCGAATTGCTCCGCCGTCATCTTCCAGTCGTCCGCCTCCCGCGTCTCGACGATCACCGGAACCGCCCCCACGAGGCGCACCATCTCGGGATAACTCACCCAGTAGGGCGCCGGAATGATCACCTCGTCCCCCTCGTCACAAAGCGCCATGACGGTGTTGAAGCAGGCCTGTTTCCCCCCGCAGGTCACGCAGATCTGCTTCGGCTCGTAGAGCAGATTGTTGTCGTCGAGAAGCTTCCCGGCAATGGCTTCCCTCAGTTCCGGGATCCCGGCCGCCGGGGTGTACTTCGTCTTTCCTTCCTGCAGCGCCTTCGCCGCCGCGGCCTTGATGTGGTCCGGGGTGTCCATTTCCGGCTCGCCCCCGGCGAGGCCATACACTTCCTCGCCCTGCGCCCGCATCGCCTTGGCTTGGTTCGTAACGGCCAGGGTCAGCGAGGGCGTGACGTTTGCTACGCGGCTTGAGAGGGAATCCATGTCTGTCCAGCTTGTCGGTTACCGTGTCCGCCACCGGGGCAGAGTCACAGACACCGGGCCCTATTCCCTCCCCTTCGGAGCGCGGGCAGTTCATATCGCCCCCCCCCGGGATGCAAGTCAAATGGCCCGGAGAAACGAAAACCGCCCTACTTCGCCCCCTCGCCTCCTTCTTCCTCCTCGCGAAGCAACTCCCGCGCCTGCCCGCGCCAATCATACCGCCTGATCCGGTTCTGGACCGACAGGCGCTTGCCGAAGGCGTCCACCATCGCATCGTTCCACTCCGCAATCTGCCGGAAGGTGTAGATCCCCGCCTTGTGCAGCCGTTGCTCGGTCACGCTTCCCAAGCCCCGAATGCGGGTCAACTCGTCGGCGTCCGCCGGGGCGGCGGAGTAAACGACCCCCCACTTCGAATCTCGTTCCTTCCCGCCCGCCTCCTCATCGGAATCCGCAAGGCACGGCTGATCCCCCGCTTCGACCGGTTCTCCCCCGGAGACCGCAAGGCGCTCAAGCAGGTTCTTGCGCTCCTCGCGGACCCGTCTCAACTCGGTTTCCGCGCGCCTCAGCCTCTCCTCCGCGGCATGCAAGTCCTCTCTCGATCCTTGAAGCTCCCCCGCGTGCGGCCGCGCTTCCTTCATTTCCCGCCGCAATTCGTGCAGGTCGCGCCGCAGGACGGTGATGGTATCCTCGGCCTGCCTGCGTTCCCGGCATTCGTCCCGCAGTTCGACCTCCAACCGTTTCTGCGTCGCCCGCATCTCGTTCTGCACGACCTCAAGGGCCCGGCTTTGCGGAGCGCGCAGGGCCAACTCCCTCGTCAGCTCCTTCTTTTCTTCCCGCAGCCGGTGCAACTCGTCCGCCCACCTCTTGGCTTCGAACTCCGGACCGCCCCCCCCGTGCAGCATCTTCTCATGATCCTGCCGCAGAGAGGCAAGTTCCTTGCGGACGTGTCGCAGATCGGCTTGCGCCGCCTCCAACTGCCTCACCAAGGCATCTCGTTCCGCAGCGAATCCCTCTCCCTCCGCTCCGGCTTCGGCCATTCCTTCCGCCCCGAGGGAGCGCTTCTCCTCGCGAAGTTCCCGCAGCTCGCGTTCCGTGGTGTCGCGTTCCCGCCTCAATTCCCGCAGTTCCGCTTCGAGTTCGGCCCGCCGGACCGCCGATTCCCCGTCCGTCACGCTCCCGGGCGCCTCCGGCTGCGGCGGCCTTGCCTCCAATTCCTTTTCCAAGGAGACCTTTTCGAGCCGCGCCGCGAGGAGCCTCGATTCCGACTCCTCGTGTTGCCGGCTGAGCGCCTCGACTTGGCGCGCCAACTCGTCCCGTTCGGCCCGCAACCCTTCCGGGCCGGCCCCGGCCGGGCCCGCCGCCGGCGGTTCCATGGCGCCCTCCGTCACATGGCGGTACTGCTTGAAGCGCTCCCGCTCCTTGCTGAGCATCAGTTCGGCGTCCTGGGCGCGGCGCTCCGCCGTGGCGGCGCTGTTCGTCGCTTGTTCGACAAGGTGCCGGAACCTCCCCCAGACCAGCCACCCGAACAGTATCCCGAGAAGCGCCGCCGGGACCACCAGCAACAAACTGTAAAGCCCGTAGTGGACCAGAAAATAGGTGATCGCATCCAAGGAGCCCATCTTCTGCCGTCTACTTGAGGAGGATTTCAACCCGGTTGTCCCACCCGCTCCCCGGAACCGCGCCGAATGCCGTCAATTCGACCCGCGCCTCGCTCACCCCGTATTCCCGCAGCATCCCGCCCACCACTTCCGCCCGTTGCCGCGCCAGCGCCACATTGCCGCTCGTGCCGCCCCCTCCCGGATGCCCGCCCACCACGAATCGGGCCTCCGGAGCAGCCGTCAGAATCGCGTTCGCCACCTTCGATACCTTTTTCACTTCCGAGGCCGGAACCTCCGCCGACCCCGCGTCAAATACGATCCGGGCCTCCTCCAACACCGCGCACAACCGCGCCCGACGACCGGAGCCGGCCACCGTGACCGGCTCGTAGGCCGGAAAGTGATACCTTGACGGATAGAGCGCAAACCGCTCCGAAACCCGCTTCTTTCCCACCACCCCCGAGGCTTCAGCCCGCCAGTCGGCCCGCAACCCCACCGTGGCAGAGCCCTCCATTTCAAGCCCCCCCCGCCGCAACTCGATGCTGCGCTCCCCCGGCACGTCGAAGAACCCCTCGAGCAACCCGTTCCAGCCGGTCAGCCCCGGAGGAACCCGCACCCCGGCCCGCCGCATCACCCCGGCATCCCACCCCTCCTTCACATCGAGGCTTGCCGGGATCCCAAGCGCGATCTCCTCCGGCAGAATCCCCTCCGCCGTGATCACTCCCCCGCGGCGGGCGATCCTCAACCATCCGAGAGGCGCAAGCCGGTTTCCCGACGGAAGCAGCCTCACGCCGGGAAGCCGCTCCACCCTTCCGGCGATCCGCCTCCGGTCCTCCTCGCTTTCCACCTTCCCACGGATGATGGCGTCAAGGTAATCCATCCGGACCGCCGGCTCCTCGACGCCCCCCGCCCGCAGGACCTCCTCCACCTCCGCTCGCAAGGCCGGCTGCATCACCCGCTTGAAATGCAGTATGTTGAAATACGCCATGGCCGGCGTCAAAAGAATGATCGCCAACAACACGAATCCTTTCACGGCGCCTTGTCTCGATGAAAACCTACCTCCCGACAAAGGAAAAATCGTCTCAATTCATCCGCCACACACGGTGGCCCCAACGCCGAAATCCACTCCCCCGCCTTCCACG